>NZ_JACARK010000108.1:19120-22181 GCF_013386655.1 Pseudomonas sp. K5002
TTTGCAAGATCTCGAACTTTCGGTTCGTTTCGTCTTCACACACCGCAATCTGGTCTCTTCGACGCAAATTGCTTGGGTGTTATATGGTCAAGCCTCACGGGCAATTAGTATTGGTTAGCTCAACGCCTCACAGCGCTTACACACCCAACCTATCAACGTCGTAGTCTTCGACGGCCCTTCAGGGAACTCAAGGTTCCAGTGAGATCTCATCTTGAGGCTAGTTTCCCGCTTAGATGCTTTCAGCGGTTATCTATTCCGAACATAGCTACCCGGCAATGCCACTGGCGTGACAACCGGAACACCAGAGGTTCGTCCACTCCGGTCCTCTCGTACTAGGAGCAGCCCCTCTCAAATCTCAAACGTCCACGGCAGATAGGGACCGAACTGTCTCACGACGTTCTAAACCCAGCTCGCGTACCACTTTAAATGGCGAACAGCCATACCCTTGGGACCGGCTTCAGCCCCAGGATGTGATGAGCCGACATCGAGGTGCCAAACACCGCCGTCGATATGAACTCTTGGGCGGTATCAGCCTGTTATCCCCGGAGTACCTTTTATCCGTTGAGCGATGGCCCTTCCATACAGAACCACCGGATCACTAAGACCTACTTTCGTACCTGCTCGACGTGTCTGTCTCGCAGTCAAGCGCGCTTTTGCCTTTATACTCTACGACCGATTTCCGACCGGTCTGAGCGCACCTTCGTACTCCTCCGTTACTCTTTAGGAGGAGACCGCCCCAGTCAAACTACCCACCATACACTGTCCTCGATCCGGATAACGGACCTGAGTTAGAACCTCAAAGTTGCCAGGGTGGTATTTCAAGGTTGGCTCCACGCGAACTGGCGTCCACGCTTCAAAGCCTCCCACCTATCCTACACAAGCAAATTCAAAGTCCAGTGCAAAGCTATAGTAAAGGTTCACGGGGTCTTTCCGTCTAGCCGCGGATACACTGCATCTTCACAGCGATTTCAATTTCACTGAGTCTCGGGTGGAGACAGCGCCGCCATCGTTACGCCATTCGTGCAGGTCGGAACTTACCCGACAAGGAATTTCGCTACCTTAGGACCGTTATAGTTACGGCCGCCGTTTACCGGGGCTTCGATCAAGAGCTTCGCGTTAGCTAACCCCATCAATTAACCTTCCGGCACCGGGCAGGCGTCACACCCTATACGTCCACTTTCGTGTTTGCAGAGTGCTGTGTTTTTAATAAACAGTCGCAGCGGCCTGGTATCTTCGACCGGCATGAGCTTACGGAGCAAGTCCTTCACCCTCACCGGCGCACCTTCTCCCGAAGTTACGGTGCCATTTTGCCTAGTTCCTTCACCCGAGTTCTCTCAAGCGCCTTGGTATTCTCTACCCAACCACCTGTGTCGGTTTGGGGTACGGTTCCTGGTTACCTGAAGCTTAGAAGCTTTTCTTGGAAGCATGGCATCAACCACTTCGTCATCTAAAAGATAACTCGTCATCAGCTCTCGGCCTTAGAATCCCGGATTTACCTAAGATTCCAGCCTACCACCTTAAACTTGGACAACCAACGCCAAGCTGGCCTAGCCTTCTCCGTCCCTCCATCGCAATAACCAGAAGTACAGGAATATTAACCTGTTTTCCATCGACTACGCTTTTCAGCCTCGCCTTAGGGACCGACTAACCCTGCGTCGATTAACGTTGCGCAGGAAACCTTGGTCTTTCGGCGTGGGTGTTTTTCACACCCATTATCGTTACTCATGTCAGCATTCGCACTTCTGATACCTCCAGCAAGCTTCTCAACTCACCTTCACAGGCTTACAGAACGCTCCTCTACCGCATCACCCGAAGGTGATACCCGTAGCTTCGGTGTATGGTTTGAGCCCCGTTACATCTTCCGCGCAGGCCGACTCGACTAGTGAGCTATTACGCTTTCTTTAAAGGGTGGCTGCTTCTAAGCCAACCTCCTAGCTGTCTAAGCCTTCCCACATCGTTTCCCACTTAACCATAACTTTGGGACCTTAGCTGACGGTCTGGGTTGTTTCCCTTTTCACGACGGACGTTAGCACCCGCCGTGTGTCTCCCATGCTCGGCACTTGTAGGTATTCGGAGTTTGCATCGGTTTGGTAAGTCGGGATGACCCCCTAGCCGAAACAGTGCTCTACCCCCTACAGTGATACATGAGGCGCTACCTAAATAGCTTTCGAGGAGAACCAGCTATCTCCGAGCTTGATTAGCCTTTCACTCCGATCCACAGGTCATCCGCTAACTTTTCAACGGTAGTCGGTTCGGTCCTCCAGTTAGTGTTACCCAACCTTCAACCTGCCCATGGATAGATCGCCCGGTTTCGGGTCTATTCCCAGCGACTAGACGCCCTATTAAGACTCGCTTTCGCTACGCCTCCCCTATTCGGTTAAGCTCGCCACTGAAAATAAGTCGCTGACCCATTATACAAAAGGTACGCAGTCACAGAACAAAGTCTGCTCCCACTGCTTGTACGCATACGGTTTCAGGATCTATTTCACTCCCCTCTCCGGGGTTCTTTTCGCCTTTCCCTCACGGTACTAGTTCACTATCGGTCAGTCAGTAGTATTTAGCCTTGGAGGATGGTCCCCCCATATTCAGACAAAGTTTCTCGTGCTCCGTCCTACTCGATTTCATGACTAAGAGATTTTCGCGTACAGGGCTATCACCCACTATGGCCGCACTTTCCAGAGCGTTCCGCTAATCTCAAAGCCACTTAAGGGCTAGTCCCCGTTCGCTCGCCACTACTAAGGGAATCTCGGTTGATTTCTTTTCCTCAGGGTACTTAGATGTTTCAGTTCCCCTGGTTCGCTCCATACACCTATGTATTCAGTGTAAGGTAACCATCTTATGATGGCTGGGTTCCCCCATTCAGACATCTCCGGATCAAAGTCTGTTTGCCGACTCCCCGAAGCTTTTCGCAGGCTACCACGTCTTTCATCGCCTCTGACTGCCAAGGCATCCACCGTATGCGCTTCTTCACTTGACCATATAACCCCAAGCAATCTGGTTATACTGTGAAGACGACATTCGCCGAAAATTCGCAATTACTTACAAATTTTACCTTAGCCTG
>NZ_JACARK010001075.1:0-2348 GCF_013386655.1 Pseudomonas sp. K5002
CGCGCAGCGAGGCGATCGAGTTTGCCTACATCAGCCAGGGCAGCGAGGGCCTGGTGGGTTACGCGCCGGAAGTGCTCAGCCATCCGGCCATGGGCATTCGCAGCCTGGTGCATCCCGACGACCGCGCCAGTTATCACCGCACCCAGGACCAGGCTATCGAGACCGAGAGCAATTGGGCCTGGCAGGGCCGCATCCTGACCCGCCTGGGCGAGCAGCGCTGGGCCGATATCAAGGCCGTGACCCGACGCCTGGAAGACGGGGCCGTGGTTTGGGACGGAATTGTCTGGGACATCAGCGAGAGCAAACGCATCGAGCTGGAGCTGGACGCGTCCCGCGCGCAATTGCGGGAATTGTCGGCCCACCTGGAAACCGTGCGCGAGGAAGAGAAGGCCCGCATCGCCCGGGAAGTGCACGACGAGTTGGGGCAGATGCTCACCGTGCTCAAGCTGGAGACCTCGATGTGCGAGCTGACCTACGCGCAACTGGATCCTGGCCTGCACGAGCGGCTGAACAGCATGAAGCGCCTGATCGCCCAACTGTTCCAACTGGTGCGCGATGTGGCCACCGCCTTGCGTCCGCCGATTCTCGATGCCGGGATTGCCTCGGCGATCGAATGGCAGGCCCGGCGTTTCGAGGCCCGGACGCAGATTCCGTGCCTGGTGCAGGTGCCGGATAATCTGCCGGCGCTGAGCGACGCCAAGGCCATCGGCCTGTTCCGCATCCTGCAGGAGGCACTGACCAATGTGATGCGCCATGCCCAGGCGCATACTGTCGAGCTGACGCTGGTGGTGGAGGGCGCGCACTTGCGCCTGACCATCAGCGACGACGGTGCAGGTTTCGTCCAGGCTCCCGGGCGCCCGGTATCGTTTGGCCTGGTGGGCATGCGCGAGCGGGTGCTGATCATGGGCGGGCAGTTGAGCCTGGACAGCGCATTGGGCGAAGGCACCACCCTGAGTGTGACGGTGCCGCTGGATTGATAACCAAAAGAAGAGGACATCCACAGTGATCCGTGTACTGGTAGCTGAAGACCACACCATCGTTCGCGAAGGCATCAAGCAACTGATCGGACTGGCCAAGGACCTGCTGGTGGTGGGCGAGGCGAGCAATGGCGAGCAGTTGCTGGAGACCCTGCGCCACGTGCCCTGCGAGGTGGTGTTGCTGGACATCTCGATGCCTGGCGTCAACGGCCTGGAAGCCATCCCGCGGATCCGTGCGCTGAACAATCCCCCGGCGATCCTGGTGCTGTCGATGCACGACGAAGCGCAAATGGCCGCCCGTGCGCTGAAGGTCGGTGCCGCCGGCTATGCCACCAAGGACAGCGACCCGGCGCTGCTGCTGACCGCGATCCGCAAGGTCGCGGCGGGCGGGCGGTACATCGACCCGGACCTGGCCGACCGCATGGTCTTCGAAGTCGGCCTCACCGATTCCCGCCCATTGCACTCGTTGTTGTCGGAGCGCGAGTTCTCGGTATTCGAGCGACTGGCCCAGGGCGCCAACGTCAACGACATCGCCCAGCAGTTGGCGTTGAGCAGCAAAACCATCAGTACCCACAAGGCACGCCTGATGCAAAAGCTCAATATCACCTCCCTGGCGGAACTGGTGAAGTACGCCATGGAGCACAAACTCTTATAGCGGCATACCTGTTTGCGACTGCCTGCCGAGCGCCGCGCTGCCCGGTCTTGCTGCTTGTAGCGTGGGGTTTGTAACTGCTCTGTTCTATCCCCGCCATCCGTGTAGGGCAATCCCTACCCCAAACCTTCCATCCTGCTGATGCCAATCTCTCCGGGCCCCCGATTTGCGCGGCCTTGCCCTGGGACTACGCTTGTTCCACGGCAGTCCAAAACAAAAAGGTGCGGGTATGAGCGAGGTGGATTCAAATGATGTGCTGGTCAGCTTTCGTGGCGTGCAGAAGAGCTACGACGGCGAGAACCTGATCGTCAAAGACCTCAACCTGGAGATTCGCAAGGGCGAGTTCCTGACCCTGCTCGGGCCGTCCGGGTCTGGCAAGACCACCAGCCTGATGATGCTCGCCGGTTTTGAAACCCCCACCGCCGGCGAGATCCAGCTGGCCGGCCGCTCCATCAACAACGTTCCGCCCCACAAGCGCGACATCGGCATGGTGTTCCAGAACTACGCGCTGTTCCCGCACATGACCGTCTCCGAGAACCTGGCGTTTCCGCTCTCTGTACGCGGCCTGAGCAAGACCGACATCAGCGAGCGGGTCAAGCGTGTACTGAGCATGGTCCAGCTCGATGCCTTCGCCCAGCGCTACCCGGCGCAACTCTCCGGTGGCCAGCAGCAGCGGGTGGCCCTGGCCCGGGCGCTGGTGTTCGAGCCACAGCTGGTGC
>NZ_JACARK010001075.1:2392-2806 GCF_013386655.1 Pseudomonas sp. K5002
CCCCTCGGCGCCCTCGACAAGCAACTGCGCGAACACATGCAGATGGAGATCAAGCACCTGCACCAGCGCCTCGGCGTGACGGTGGTGTACGTGACCCACGACCAGGGCGAAGCACTGACCATGTCCGACCGGGTGGCGGTGTTCCATCAGGGCGAGATCCAGCAGATCGCTGCCCCGCGCACCTTGTACGAAGAACCGAAAAACACCTTCGTCGCCAACTTCATCGGCGAGAACAACCGCCTCAATGGCCGCCTGCACAGCCACACCGGCGACCGCTGCGTGGTCGAACTGGCGCGCGGCGAAAAGGTCGAGGCGCTGGCGGTGAACGTCGGCCAGGTCGGCGGCCCGGTGACCTTGTCGGTGCGCCCCGAGCGCGTCAGCCTGAATGGCTCCAGTGAAAGCTGCGTCAACCGA
>NZ_JACARK010001076.1:0-919 GCF_013386655.1 Pseudomonas sp. K5002
CTTGCTGCGGCGCGACGATGGCGGGCCCCAGGGCCAGGCAAACGGTGTAGCCGGCGACCACCGCCGCCGTGGCCTGGTAGTGCCGAAACACGGTCATGGCGCCGACACAAAGGCCCAGCCATACCCCGATCCCGAGGATAAACAGCAGCATTTGCTGGGCGAACAGACTGGTCAGGACCAATGCCACAGCCAACCCCACGAGGGTGCCCAGTGCCCGATGGAAGCCCTTGCCAACCACTGCCCCCTGCAGCGGATGGATCAGCAACAACACGGTTGAGGCGGCCGAGAACGGCGAATCCAGGTGTAATTGGAACCCCAGCCACAGGGCCAATGAGGCCGCCAAAAGACTACGCAGCACATAGCCCGAGGTAGCAGCTTCCCATGCCCCCAGCATGCGCAGTGCACGGAGCATCACATGAACGCCTGAAGCCATTGCACCAGCCTCCAGCGCGGCGCCGTGCCCTCCTCGGCAACCTCGATGCTGGCGGTCATCCCCGCCGCCAGCTCCACACCGGGCGGCACCTTGTCCAGTTCAATCCGCACGGGCACGCGCTGGGCCAGGCGTATCCAGCTGAACGTAGGTGCCACCTGGGGCAAACCACTGTTACTGCGCAGCTCGTTACCGTCGGCAATGCCCCGACCAATGCTCGCCACATACCCTTCGAGCAGCGGTGAAAAACCCATCAGCTTGATGGACGTCGCAGCCCCCACCCGAACACCGGCCAGCTTGGTCTCCTCGAAGTAACCGGTGACCCAGAAGCTATGGCTATCGACCACAAAGATATTGGTCTCGCCCGCTGCCGCGTAGTCACCCGGCTGCAGCCGCAACTGGGTCACATAGCCGTCGACCGGCGAACGAATCGTCGTGCGGTCCAGATCCAGCCGCGCATGGGCCAGTTGGCTGCGGGCCGCATCCAGG
>NZ_JACARK010001077.1:0-3227 GCF_013386655.1 Pseudomonas sp. K5002
CACCCGTGGCGTGGCCCTCAAGCACGGCTACCGCGCCAGCTTCATGGCCAAGCCTTACCTGCAACATCCCGGCAGCGGCATGCATGTGCACGTCAGCCTGTACGATGCGGCGGGCAATAACCTGCTGGCGGCCCACCAGCAGCAACCGTTGCGTCACGCAGTGGCGGGTTGCCTGGAACTGCTGCCGCACTGCATGCCGATCTTCTCGCCCAACCACAACGCCTTCCGCCGCCTTGGTGGCACGGTCAACGCGGCAACCCGCGCGTGCTGGGGCTTTGAAGACCGTGACGCGTGCGTGCGAATTCCTGAATCCGACCCGCGCAACCTGCGCATCGAACATCGCCTGGCGAGTGCCGATGCCAACCCGTATCTGGTATTGGCGGCGATTCTGGTGGGGCTTGAGCATGGTCTTGAAGCAGCGAAGGAGCCCATCGCCCCGCTGAACGAAGACCGCAACAGCGGCGCGGACTTCCCCCTGGAAATGCTGGAGGCGGTGCGCGCCATGCAGCATCAGCCGACGTTGCGCGAAGGCCTGGGCGCGGAGTTTGTCGACGTGTATTGCGAAAACAAACGCCAGGACCACCTGGCATTCCAGCAGGAAATTCATGCGCGGGAATATCGCTGGTATCTCTAGGCACTGATGGTTAGCCTCGTGGGCATCTCTGGCTAACCGCGGACTTGCCCATGACCGACCAAAGCGCCCCGGCCCTGAAGGAAATCTTCAACGCCGAACGCCTGCAACACATCGCCAACGAAATGACCGCGGTGTATCCGGCGTTCGACGCCAAGGGTTTTCTCAAACACGCCAAGGCCGGGTTGGCAGACCTGTCGGTGATGCAACGCATGGCGCGGGTCAGTGAAAGCCTGAACGCTGTGATCCCGCTGGATTATCCGCAAACCCTGAAGTTGCTGTATGCCCTTGCCCCTCGGCTGAACAGCGCCTTTGTCAGCCTGTTCCTGCCCCACTACGTTGCCAGCTACGGCGGCGATGATTTCAAGCGTTCCATGGCTGCCCTCAAGTACTTCACCACCTTCGGCTCCGCCGAGTTTGCCGTACGGCATTTCCTGCTGAGGGATTTCAAGCGCACCCTGGCCGTAATGCAGCAATGGTCGCTGGATGACAACGAACACGTGCGACGCCTCGCCAGCGAAGGTTCACGGCCACGGCTGCCATGGTCGTTTCGCCTGGCCGAGGTGCAGGCCGATCCGAACCTGTGCGCTTCGATCCTCGACAATCTCAAGGCCGACAGCAGCCTCTACGTGCGCAAGTCGGTGGCCAACCACCTCAACGACATCACCAAGGACCATCCGGATTGGGTGCTGGGCCTGATCGAAGGCTGGTCCCTGGATAACCCCCACACCGCGTGGATCGCCCGCCACGCGCTGCGCAGCCTGATCAAGCAAGGCAACACCCGGGCGCTGACGATCATGGGCGCCGGGGCCAGGGCCGAAGTGAAGATCCATCAACTCAAGGTCGAGCCGGCGGCGATCAAGTTGGGGGAGCGGATCAACCTGTCCTTCAGCCTGGAGTCCACTGCCGATTCGTCGCAAAAGCTGGTGGTCGACTACGCCATCGACTATGTGAAAAGCGCCGGTCACAGCGCGTCCAAGGTGTTCAAGCTCAAGGCATTTACCCTGGGTGCCGGAGAACATCACGCCATCAGCCGTGGCCAACATATCCGTGAATTGACCACGCGCAAGCACTATCCCGGCAAGCATGCGGTTCACGTGCTGGTGAACGGTGAGCGGCTGGGAAGCGTCGAGTTTGAACTCGAAAAATAATCCTTAAAACATTAACGAAGGCTCTAGATCGGGCCTTACAGCGAAATTAATTGTCGGACAATGCTAGGCATTCGTGTTGCGATCCATTATCATCCGGCGCCTTCTCGGTACCCCTAGGGTACTTGTGTCAATGTTCCACCTGAGGCGCCCATGCTCCGTTTTTCGTTTTACCGTCCCCTGATCTGCATCAGCTGGGGGCTTGCCAGTCACAGCGCGCTTGCCGCCCTGCAACCAATGGCCGAAGCCCCGCTGGCCAGCGACACCGAGCTGCATTGCCACTTCAACCGCGACGCCAGCGTCGACTGCACTACCCGCTTTCACTACACCATCCTCAAGCCAAGCGGCCGCGAAATGCTCTCGCGGATCGACTTCAGCTACCAGGAAGAAGACGGCTTCGAACTGATCAAGGCCGAGTCCACCCAGCCCGGCGGCAAACCTGTGCCCCTGGACCCGACGCAAATCGACACCCGCACCGCCCCCAACCCGGACCAGGGTTTCTCCCGGGAAAAACAGACCTCGCTGGCGTTCCCCAACCTGCGGGTCGGCACGCAAATCCGCTACACGGTGCGCGAACATCACCCGGCCAAACCGCTGATGACCGAGTTCTACTACGCCTTGCAGTTCGGCCCCAACGCCGCACGGCGCGACCACTTCAAGGCACGCTTCACCGCCGAGCGGCCGATCGAGTGGCGCAGCGAATTGATGGAGGGTTTCAGCATTACGCCATCGGCCAATCGCAAGACCCTGGACGTGGTGCAAAAGGCCCCGACCTACCTCAGCTACATCAACGAATCCGCCAACGCCTACATACGCCACGCCCCGCGTATCGAAGTCGGCAGCTCCCTGGATCGCCAGCAGTACTTCGGCGGCTTTGCCGAACGCTACAACCAGATCCTCGGCGCCAAGCTGCCGCCCCAGGGCGCCGCCGCCGTGGCCGCCGTTCGCGGCTTGCCACCGGCACAACAGGTGGCCGGCCTGATGCAGCACATCAACGACCACTACCGTTACCTGGGCGACTGGCGCGCCTCGGATCGCGGCTACGTACCCTTCAGCCTGGCCGAGATCGAACAGCACGGCTACGGCGACTGCAAAGACCTTTCGACGCTGCTGGCGGCCATGCTCAAGGCCAGCGGGATCAAGGCCGAACCGGCCTGGGTCAGCCGCGGCGATGTGGTTAACCCGCTGCTGATTCCCGGTACCGGCGCGCCGAACCACGCCATCGTCCGCGCCGAAGTCGATGGCCAGGTGTGGTGGCTGGACCCGACCAACCCGATCTTCGCCCCCGGCCAGACCCTGCCCGACATCCAGGACCGCTGGGTGCTGGTGACCAACGCCGAGGGCCAGGTACGTGAAGAACACATCCCGCTGCAACCCGCCGCCCCCACGTTGATCCTCGACAAACAGGAGCGCTTCGACGCCCAGGGCACCGCCCGGGTCTCGGCCAC
>NZ_JACARK010001078.1:0-578 GCF_013386655.1 Pseudomonas sp. K5002
TGCCCGGCAAGGTCAACCCGACCCAGTGCGAAGCGCTGTCGATGCTGGCCTGCCAGGTGCTGGGCAATGACGTGACCATTGGCTTCGCCGCCAGCCAGGGCCACTTGCAGTTGAACGTGTACAAGCCGGTGATCATCCACAACCTGCTGGAATCGATCCGCCTGCTGGCCGACGGTTGCAGCAACTTCCAGGAGCACTGCATCGCCGGCCTGGAACCCGACGCCGAGCAAATGGCCGCGCACCTTGAGCGTGGCCTGATGCTGGTGACTGCGCTGAACCCGCACATCGGCTACGACAAGTCCGCCGAGATTGCCAAGAAGGCCTATGCCGAAGGGCTGACCCTACGGGAAGCGGCGCTGAAGCTGGGCTATCTCACGGACGAAGAGTTCGACCAGTGGGTGCGTCCGGAAAACATGCTGGAAGCCGGTCATTAAGACGCCAATCGTGCACGCCGGGCCCTGAGCCCGGCGAACAGCGATGGCGCCAACGCCACGGTCGCGGACCCCAGCACTACCAACACGGCACCGCCGTAGCCGAGGGCATTGATGTCTTCGGCGTGCACATACTCGGGCCACATC
>NZ_JACARK010001079.1:0-933 GCF_013386655.1 Pseudomonas sp. K5002
TGAATCGTGCCGCGGGTATCCACCGAGGTGCTGGCCAGGGCCACGCCGTTCTGCTGCACCTGGTGCCCGGTGAGGGTGATGTCGCCGGTCGACGCCATGATCAGGCCGCTGTTGCTGACCTTGCCCGACGTGCTGCCGGCCTTGAGGCTGGTGGCCACTTCATTGCCACGGGTGGTGGAGCGGTCGTTGCCGGTGGTGCCGACGCCCTTGCGGATATAAAAACTGTCGCCGGCGGCCAGGGTGGCCTGGCCCCTGGCGGTGATGATGCTGCCGGCGTTCTCGACCTCCGAGCCGAGCAGCAAGGCATAGCCACCGGCGTCGGTAGAGGTGGCCGGGTTGTGAGTCTGGATCAACGCGCCGCGCTGCACCTCGACCTTGCCCGCCGCGTCGGTGAAAGTCGGCTGGGTGCCGTTGGCATCCACATAGATCCCGCGTTGGGTGAATTGGTCATCGGTGATGGTGGCAGCGGCCGCCACCAGGTTGCGCACATTGACCTGGCTGCTGCCGCTGAAGATCACCCCGTTGCGGTTCATGATCATCACTGTGCCAGGGGCGTTGATCTGGCCCTGGATTTCGCTGGGGCGCGCGTTGGGGTCGTTGACACGGTTGAGCACGGCCCAATTCGATTGCTGCTGGAAATCGACCGTGGTGTTGCGTCCGACGTTGAAGGTTTCCCAGTTGAGGATCGCCTTGTCGGCGGTCTGCTCGATGGTCACCGTGGTCTTGCCACCGGACTGGCTCTGGGTCGGGCCCTTGGCGTTGGTCCAGCCCTGGGTCAGGCTGTTGTCCACCTGCAAGCCGCCCTTGCCGAGGCCGTCGGGAATCGTCGAGACCTGGCCGAGCGCCGCTTGCCGGCCAGCGGCCTGGGCGGCCTGCTGGGCCGCAATCGCCGCGACACTGTTGTTGAGCGTGCTGATGGAACGTGACAACTGC
>NZ_JACARK010001080.1:0-1052 GCF_013386655.1 Pseudomonas sp. K5002
GGTTCGGCAGCAACCCGGCGCGGGCCTGGGGCACCACTTCTTTCTGCGCGCCGTATTGGGCGCGGGCGGCGGCCAGGTCGGCGTTGTTGTCCACCGCTTCCTGGTAGACGCTGACCAGGTCGGTTTTGGTCGTCAGGGGCGCTTCAGCTGCCCAGACCAGTCCGTTGGTCGCACAAGACACGGCAAGAGCCAGTGAAAGTTTGCGCAGCATGAGGCGATCCCTAGATTAAATATTACGGCGATAATTTGGTGCCCAAGGCTAAGGCGGCCCATTCCTGGCGTCAAGACCTCAGGCAGTCACCGAGTGTAGTGGCGCTATCACGGCACAACAATCCTGTAATTACGCCATTCATCACGATGAATGCACCGCCGTTGGCAATTTGCCTGCTCCATGGTCTAGACTGGCCGCGTTCTTGTCGGGGTGCCTTGTTGGAAGGCTGAGATCGGTAAATACCGGATCCCGTTGAACCTGATCAGGTTAACGCCTGCGTAGGGAACAAGATTTCTCGTCACCCGGCGAGTCCTCTTGTGCTTCGTCCGGGATGTTGTTCGACAATCGAACAGCCCGTGCGCCAAGCACAGCACTGTCACAGTGCGTCCATCCGTCACAGGTTCACTCCGACAAAAATCCACCGCCTGGATAGTTGGAGAGCCCGTGATGAGCATCGAATTAAAAAGCCAAAAATCAAAAAACACCGTGCACTTGAGTGAATCGGCCAAGGTCGACTCCGGTTCCGTGCAGCCGTTTACCCGCTCGCAAAAAATCTACGTCCAGGGCTCGCGTCCGGATATCCGCGTGCCGATGCGTGAAGTCAGTCTCGACGTGACCCCCACCGACTTCGGCGGCGAAATCAATGCGCCCGTAGTGGTCTACGACACCTCAGGCCCCTACACCGACCCGAACGTGATCATCGACGTGCGCAAAGGCCTGGGCGATGTGCGCTCGCCGTGGATCGAATCCCGCGGCGACACTGAGCGCCTGTCGGGCTTGAGCTCGCACTTCGGCCAACAGCGCCTGAGCGATGCCGAGCTGACCGCGCTGCGTTTTGCCC
>NZ_JACARK010001081.1:0-722 GCF_013386655.1 Pseudomonas sp. K5002
CGCCAGGGCGTCGTCGAGGTCGGTGGCTTGTTCGTCGACGTAGCGGCTGCTCAGGCGGAAGTCGATGCTGACCTGCTGGCATTCGATGTTCAGCGAGCAGGCACCGGCCAGGGTCGCGGCCAGTGGCTGGGCGCCGCCCATGCCGCCGAGGCCGGCAGTCAGGACCCAACGGCCCTTGAGGTCATCGTTGTAGTGCTGGCGACCGGCTTCGACGAAGGTTTCGTAGGTGCCCTGCACGATGCCCTGGCTGCCGATGTAGATCCAGCTGCCGGCGGTCATCTGGCCGTACATGGCCAGGCCCTTGGCATCCAGTTCGTTGAAATGCTCCCAGCTCGCCCAGTGCGGTACCAGGTTGGAGTTGGCGATCAGCACGCGCGGGGCGTTGCTGTGGGTCTTGAACACGCCGACGGGTTTGCCGGATTGCACCAGCAGGGTTTCGTCGTCGTTGAGGTTGGTCAGGCTTTCGACGATCTTGTCGTAGCATTCCCAGTTACGTGCCGCACGGCCGATACCGCCGTACACCACCAGTTCTTTCGGATTTTCGGCAACCTGCGGGTCGAGGTTGTTCATCAACATGCGCAGCGGCGCTTCAGTCAGCCAGCTTTTGGCGGTCAGCGTGTTGCCGCGTGCGGCACGGATTTCAACGTCACGGTATTGGGTAGGCTTGGTCACAAAAAAATCCTCAACGATCAATGCGCGAACATTGATGGGTGCGAAGAGGA
>NZ_JACARK010001082.1:0-1446 GCF_013386655.1 Pseudomonas sp. K5002
GTGCGCAACCTGGCCAAGCGGGTGCAAAGCTCCACCGATGAAATCACCCGCATGGTGTCCGCCCTGCAAGCCGGCACCCGGGACGCGGTGGATTTCATGCAGGAAAGCTCGTTCAAGGCCGACGACTGTGTGCAACAGGCTCAAGAAGCCGGGATTGCCCTCGCCGAGATCACCGGCGCGGTGGCGCAGATGCGTGAGAGCAACACGCAGATTGCCGTGGCTGCCGAGCAGCAAAGCCATGTGGCCGAGGAAATGAACCGAGCGGTGGTGAGCATTCGGGACGTCACCGAAAACACCGTGCAGCAGACGGTAGACTCGGCGACCACCAGCAATGAGCTGGCAACCCTGGCCGGGGAACTGAGCAAGGCCATCGGCCAGTTGCGGCTCTAACCCCTAAAGGGATGGCTATGGCCCCCATAGCCATCCTTGATTCGCAGCCCCACCCTGCCCGACCTAAACTCTGCTCAAGATGTTTCAACGGACAGAGGAATCACGATCATGGGCAAACGTCATCCAAATATCCCCGCCTGGCAATGGCGCACCCACCCGCAAAATCACCAGCACGGGACCAATCAAGTGTTGCAGTTGATTGCGCTGCCACTCCTGGTCATCGGTTTTCTGTTGATGGCATCGGGCGTGTTCAGCGAGAACCTGGCGAGTGCCGCCATCGGTATCGTCGGCATTCTGGCAGCCCTTGCATTGCAGCATCACGGTCGTCGCCTGGAGGCACGCGGCAGCGACGCCTCCAGCGATCAACACTTGCTGGTCTGAGGACTCAGGCGAACACCACCACCGACTGGCGGCTGATAGCGATCAACTGGCCGTCGGGGCTCCACAACTGCGCAGCCGCATGGCCATAGCCATCGCGGGCGTGCTCGATGTGGACCAGGTATTGGCACCAGTCCAGGGTGCTCAGGTTTTGCAGCGGCTGGACAAACTCGATGGTCCAAGTCAGGGTGCTGCCGGCCGCCGGTTGTTTCAGGTGCGGCAACACCGACGGTGGCCACGCATCCACCAGCGCGAGGATGTGCGCT
Source organism: Pseudomonas sp. K5002 (assembly GCF_013386655.1). NCBI lineage: Bacteria > Pseudomonadati > Pseudomonadota > Gammaproteobacteria > Pseudomonadales > Pseudomonadaceae > Pseudomonas > Pseudomonas sp. K5002. The sequence continues at coordinate 1,035 of NZ_JACARK010001082.1, forward strand.
TCGGTCAGCGGCTCTTCTTTTACATCGCCACGCAAGCGCACCCAGCCGCCCATCTCCCGGGATGTATTGCCGGTGAACGGCAGGCCACCGACGCTCCAGCGCATCGCCAGGTGGCGCATGAACTCCGGCGTCACGCCTTTGATGTAGGGCAACTCCTGGCATTCATCCCAATGCTTGAAGGTGGGCGCCGGTTCGGCGGCGACGTCAATCTGCGAAGGCCGTGATGCGCCAAAACTGGCCTGCACCAGGGTCATCGTTTCACCGTTCTGCACCACACGTCCCAGCACTTGGCTGACGGCCTTGCCTTCGCGCAGCACTTCGACTTCGTAGCGGGCCGGCACTTCCGGCGCCACCGGCCCCACAAAGGTGATCGCCAGTGAGCGCAACGGGCGATCCGCCGGGACTTTCGCCC
>NZ_JACARK010001083.1:0-982 GCF_013386655.1 Pseudomonas sp. K5002
CAAGCCGCCAATCCGTCCGACCCGCAGGCTGTCGCCTACGGCGGCACGGTGGACTTCCTGCATATGCACCAGGCGCCGATCACGCAGCACCACCCGGTCGGCCGCGATAAAGTCGGCCTCCTCAAGCAGCAGCAGGTTCACGGCTGGGTCGCTGGCGGCTGGTCGTCATCGGCGGGTTGGTCATCGGGGTGATCGCCACGCTTGCTCACCAGGCTGCCAAACAGGATGCCAATCTCGAACAGCATCCACATGGGTACGGCCAGCAGGGTCTGGGAGAAGATGTCCGGCGGGGTCAGGATCATGCCGACCACGAAGCAGCCGATGATCACGTAGGGGCGGATCTTCTTCAGGTATTTGACGTCGACCACGCCGATCCATACCAGCAGCACCACGGCCACCGGGATTTCGAAGGCCACGCCGAAGGCGAAGAACAGCGTCATCACGAAGTCGAGGTAGCTGGTGATGTCGGTCATCATTTCCACACCGGCCGGGGTGGCGGCGGCGAAGAACTTGAAGATCAGCGGGAACACCAGGAAGTAGGCAAAAGCCATCCCGGTATAGAACAGCAGGATGCTCGACACCAGCAGCGGCACGGCGATGCGTTTTTCATGCTTGTACAGGCCCGGCGCGATAAAGCCCCAGATCTGATGCAGGATCACCGGGATCGCCAGGAACAGCGAAACCATCATCGTCAGCTTCAACGGCGTGAGGAACGGTGACGACACGTCGGTGGCGATCATTGTCGCGCCGGCCGGCAGGTAATTGCGCAGCGGCGTGGAGACGAAGGTGTAGATCTGCTGGGTGAAGGCAAACAGCCCGGCAAAGATGATGAAGATCGCCGCGACACAGCGCAGCAGGCGGGTGCGCAACTCGGTGAGGTGCGAGACCAGTGGCATGTGCTGGTCGGTTTCCGGTTTATCAGCGCTCATGGGGCTCGCGGCGGCAATGTAGGGTCGTGGGGCGCGGGCGACACGGCAGGTGT
>NZ_JACARK010001084.1:0-1539 GCF_013386655.1 Pseudomonas sp. K5002
TATGTGCGGGTGATCGGCAACCAGGCCCACGCCGATGACTACAAGGACGGCAACAACGACACCGTCGCCTCGCGCTACGACAAGTGGAACGGCGACGTGGCCGTGGGCTGGACCCCGGACGCCGACACCCTGCTGGAACTCACCGCCGGCCGTGGCGATGGCGAAGCCCGCTACGCCGGGCGTGGCATGGACGGTTCGCAGTTTTTGCGCGAGAGCCTCGGATTGCGCGTCGAGAAATCGAACATCGGCGAGGTGCTGGATAAGGTCGAAGCGCAGGTCTACTACAACTACGCCGACCACGTGATGGACAACTACACCCTGCGCGTCCCGTCGGGCACCGGGATGATGGCCGGTCCCATGGCGGCCAACGTCGACCGCCGCACCCTCGGCGCCCGTATCAAGGCCACCTGGCGCTGGGCCGATGTGCAGTTGATCAGCGGCATTGATGCACAAACCAACGAACACCGCGAACGCAGCGCCATGGGCGTCGACACCTACAAGGACCTGCCCCGCAGCAAGGACGCCAACTTCCACAACTACGGGGTGTTCGGCGAACTGACCTGGTACGCCGCCGACCGCGACCGCCTGATCACCGGCGCCCGCGTCGACCGCGCCTCGGCCAAGGATTTCCGGCAAACCATCAGCTCCGGGATGATGAGCAGCCCCAACCCCACCGCCGGTAAAACCCGCGCCGATACGCTGCCGTCCGGCTTTTTCCGCTACGAGCACGATCTGGCGGACAGCCCTGCCACCCTGTACGCAGGGCTTGGGCATTCGGAGCGTTTCCCTGATTACTGGGAGCTGTTTTCTCCCGACACCGGGTCGGTCGGTTCCGTGAATGCCTTCGACGGTGTGAAGCCTGAAAAAACCACCCAGCTGGATTTTGGCCTGCAATACAAATCCGCCGATCTCGACGCCTGGGCCTCGGGCTACGTCGGCCAGGTGCGTGATTTCATCCTGTTCGACTACCAGCCGGGAATGATGGGCACCACCTCCCAGGCGCGCAATGTGGACGCGCGAATCATGGGCGGTGAATTGGGTGCGGCCTACAAGCTGACCGCCAACTGGAAGGCTGATGCCACCTTCGCCTACGCCTGGGGCAAGAACACCAGCGACGGCAAACCGCTGCCGCAGATCCCGCCGCTGGATGCGCGCTTCGGGCTCACCTACAGCCAGGACGACTGGAGCGCCGGCGCCTTGTGGCGGGTGGTCGCGGCGCAAAACCGCATCGACCAGAACAAGGGCAACGTGGTGGGCAAGGACTTCGACAAAAGCTCGGGGTTTGGCGTGTTCTCGCTGAACGCGGCGTATCGCATCAACAAGAATTTCAAGGTCAGCACGGGCGTCGACAACCTGTTCGGCAAGGCGTACGCCGAGCACCTGAACCTGGCCGGCAACGCCGGGTTCGGCTACCCGGCCAATGACCCGCAAGCCATCAAGGAACCGGGGCGCACGCTCTGGACCAAGGTGGACATGAGCTTCTAAGCGCATCGCAGGCAAGCCAGCTCCCACAGTTGCAATGCATTCCCCTGTGGGAGC
>NZ_JACARK010001084.1:1615-1975 GCF_013386655.1 Pseudomonas sp. K5002
GCTGGCCCTGACCGGCATCATCTACCTGTTCAAACCCCAACTCGACCCGCTGATGTACGGCAACCTGCTGACCGTGCAAAGCGCCGAACACGCGCTGAGTGCCGACGAGCAACTGCAACGTGCCCAGGCTGCCTATCCACAAGGCAAAATCAGCAAGTACCTGCCACCTGCCGACGCCACCAGCAGCGCGCAATTCGTGATGCACAACGACGGGCGCGAAGTGACTGTATTCGTCGACCCGTATCGCGGCACCGTGCTCGGCGAACAGGACGCCAAGTACAACCTGCAAGCCATCGCCCGTGCGCTGCATGGTGAGTTGATGATCGGCACCGTCGGCGATCGCCTGGTGGAACTGGCCGC
>NZ_JACARK010000109.1:0-5962 GCF_013386655.1 Pseudomonas sp. K5002
GGTGATGACGCGGCCGGAGCTGATCAGCGGCGATTGCGCGCCGAACAGCAGCTTTTGCACGGCCTGGTCGTAGGCGACAATACCGTCGATCGGCAAGTAGCCACGGGCGGCGTGTTGCGCCACGCGAATGGCTTCCGCTTCGGCAACGGCACGCAAGAGTGGAATCTTCCCCTCCTCGTTGCAGTAAACGCCCACGCCAAGGTTCACCTTGGTGGTTCGGGTATCGGCGTTGAATGCTTCGTTGAGGCCCAGGATTGGATCGCGTGGTGCCATTTCGACAGCGGAGAACAGGCTCATTTTTGCGGCAGCTCTATAGAGAGTGGAGGGACGTGTCGCGCTCCAGCCGAATGCACTAGAGCGGTGCACAAACGGGGAGCTAGTATAGAGGCCATCACTGCTCACGGCGACAGCCGAAACGGCTTTTCGGCCAAGTTTTTCGGTTTATTTACCGACCGTTAGTCTTATTGCAACATGGGTGACCAACGGCATGTAGGACGATTGCCTTGAAACCCGTCACATTCGCCTCCACTTCTACAGCTATCATGGTTTTTTCCTGCAACCTGCGCCGAACAGTCGCGGGTCGCGGTCTTTTTCGTCCCCGTTGCTTTTTCCGGCCCCGGGGTGACTCAAGAGGTACGTTATGTCGGATTTCCAGCTAGTCACCCGCTTCGAGCCTGCCGGCGATCAACCGGAAGCCATCCGCCTGATGGTCGAAGGCATTGAGGCCGGCCTCGCGCACCAGACCTTGCTCGGGGTGACCGGCTCCGGCAAGACTTTCAGCATCGCCAACGTGATCGCCCAGGTGAACCGCCCGACCCTGGTGCTGGCGCCGAACAAGACCCTGGCCGCGCAGTTGTATGGCGAGTTCAAGGCGTTCTTCCCGAACAACGCGGTGGAGTACTTCGTTTCCTACTACGACTACTACCAGCCGGAAGCCTACGTGCCGTCGTCCGACACCTTTATCGAGAAAGACGCCTCGATCAACGACCACATCGAGCAGATGCGGCTCTCGGCGACCAAGGCGCTGCTGGAACGCAAGGACGCGATCATCGTCACCACGGTGTCGTGCATCTACGGCCTGGGCAGCCCGGAAACCTATTTGAAGATGGTGCTGCACGTCGACCGCGGCGACAAACTCGACCAGCGCGAACTGTTGCGGCGCCTGACGAGCCTGCAATACACCCGCAACGACATAGACTTCGCCCGAGCGAGCTTCCGCGTGCGCGGCGATGTGATCGACATCTACCCGGCGGAATCCGACCTGGAAGCGATCCGCATCGAGCTGTTCGACGATGAAGTCGAGAGCCTGTCGGCCTTCGACCCGTTGACCGGCGAAGTGATCCGCAAGCTGCCGCGCTTCACCTTCTACCCTAAAAGCCACTACGTGACCCCGCGCGAAACGCTGATGGGCGCCATCGAGGGCATCAAGGCTGAGCTGGTGGAGCGCCTGGAATACCTGCGTTCCAACAACAAGCTGGTGGAAGCCCAGCGCCTGGAACAGCGCACCCGCTTCGACCTGGAGATGATCCTCGAGCTGGGCTACTGCAACGGCATCGAAAACTACTCGCGCTACCTCTCGGGCCGCGAGTCCGGGCAGGCGCCACCTACCTTGTTCGATTACCTGCCGGACGATGCCTTGCTGGTGATCGACGAGTCCCACGTCAGCGTGCCGCAGGTGGGCGCGATGTACAAAGGTGACCGTTCCCGTAAAGAGACCCTGGTGGAATACGGCTTCCGCCTGCCATCGGCGCTGGATAACCGGCCGATGCGTTTTGACGAGTTCGAAGGCATCAGCCCGCAGACGATTTTTGTCTCGGCCACGCCGGGTAACTACGAGGCCGAACATGCCGGGCGGGTAGTTGAGCAACTGGTGCGCCCGACCGGCCTGGTGGACCCGCAAATCGAAATCCGCCCGGCGCTGACCCAGGTGGATGACTTGCTCTCGGAGATCACCAAGCGCGTGGCCCTGGAGGAGCGGGTGCTGGTCACCACGCTGACCAAGCGCATGTCCGAAGACTTGACCGATTACCTGGCCGACCACGGCGTGCGCGTGCGCTATTTGCACTCGGACATCGACACCGTGGAGCGCGTGGAAATCATCCGCGACCTGCGCCTGGGGGCGTTCGATGTACTGGTGGGGATCAACCTGCTGCGTGAAGGCCTGGATATGCCGGAAGTGTCCCTGGTGGCGATTCTGGATGCGGACAAGGAAGGCTTCCTGCGGTCTGAGCGTTCGTTGATCCAGACCATTGGCCGGGCGGCGCGCAACCTGAATGGCCGGGCGATTCTGTATGCGGACCGGATTACCGGTTCCATGGAACGGGCGATTGGCGAGACCGAGCGTCGTCGCGACAAACAGATTGCCTACAACCTGGAGCATGGCATCACGCCGAAGGGTGTGTTCAAGGACGTGGCCGACATCATGGAAGGCGCAACGGTGCCGGGTTCGCGCAGCAAGAAGCGCAAGGGTATGGCCAAGGCTGCGGAGGAGAATGCCAAGTACGAAGCGGAATTGCGTTCGCCGAGCGAGATCACCAAGCGTATTCGCCAGCTGGAAGAGAAGATGTACCAGTTGGCGCGGGATCTGGAGTTTGAAGCAGCGGCGCAGATGCGCGATGAGATTGGCAAGTTGCGGGAGCGGTTGCTGGCTGTGTGATGATCGTTGTGGCGAGGGAGCTTGCTCCCGCTGGGCTGCGAAGCGGCCCCAAAATTCTGGGAGTGCTCCGCACTCCAGCGGGAGCAAGCTCCCTCGCCACTACAAGCTCCCTCGCCACAGGTTATTTCAGTGGGCTTCCCCAGCCTTGAGCCCCGCCGGCAACGCCTTGGTCAACAAGATCGCCACCATGCTGATCCCCAACGCCAACCCTACAAAATGGAACGCATCGTTATAGGCCATGATCTGCGCCTGCTGATGCGCTATCTCACTCAACTTGCCCAACGCCGCCGTCTCACTGCCAAACGTCTCCGTCAGCCTGGCCATGCGCTCTGCCACCTGCGGATTGGTCGGCACAATCGCCTCACGCAGGTAATCAAAGTAGGTCTTGGTGCGCGCATCCAGCAGCGTCGCCAGCAACGCAATCCCGATCGCCCCGCCCAGGTTTCGCAAAATATTGAACAGGCTCGACGCCGACCCCGCGTCCTTCTGCATGATGTATGCCGTGGCAATCAACGAAATTGTCACCATGATCAACGGCTGCCCCAACGCACGGATGATCTGGATGCGGTTGAACTGGTCGCCGGCAAAGTCCGGGTTCAGCACCCCCGATGAAAAACTCGCCAACCCGAACAGCCCGAACCCCAGGGTGCACAGCCATTTGGGCGACACGTACTTCATCAGCTTGGGCACCAGCGGAATCAAAAACAGCTGCGGAACCCCCATCCACATGATCACTTCGCCGATTTGCAGGGCGTTGTAGTTCTGGATCTGCGCCAGGTACAGCGGCAGCAGATAAATCGAGCCATACAACCCCACGCCCATCCCCAGGCTCGAAATACTCGATAGCCCGAAATTGCGATTGCCGAGGATGCGCAGGTTGATCAGCGGGTTGGGCTTGGACATCTGCACGATCACAAAGGTGATCAAGCTCAACAGGGCGACGGTGCCCAGGCTGACAATCAGGCTGGATTCCAGCCAATCCTTGCGATGGCCTTCTTCCAGAAACACCTGCAAACACCCAAGGCCCACGGCCATGGTGACAATGCCAAGATAGTCGGTGCTTTTGAGCAGGTCCCAGTTGGAGTCCTTTTTCTCCAGGCCGTACAGCAGCCCGGCGATCATGATCAGGCCCGGTGGGATGTTGATGTAGAAGATGTATTCCCAACCCCAGTTTTCCGTGAGCCAGCCGCCAATGGTCGGGCCGATGGACGGGGCGAAGGTGGCGGTCATGGCGAACATGGCCATGCCTTTGGCGCGGTGATGTTCGGGCAGCTTGATCAGCGTGAGGGTGAACGCCAGGGGGATCAGCGCGCCGCCGGTAAAGCCCTGCAGCGCGCGGAATACGATCATGCTTTCCAGGCTCCAGGCCATGGAGCACATCAGCGAGGCGATCAGGAACCCGCCCGAGACCCACACCGCCAGCCGACGCGCCGACAGCAGCTGCACCAGCCAGGCGGTGAGGGGGATCATGATGATTTCGGCCACAAGGTAGGAGGTGGAAATCCACGAACCTTCTTCCAGGGTGGCCGACAGCGCGCCCTGGATGTCCTTGAGGGACGAGTTGGTGATCTGGATGTCGAGCACTGCCATGAAGGCGCCGAGCATCACGCTCATGACCGCGATCCAGTCGCGCCGGCTCGGTTCGCCTACCGGCGGCAGCAGTTGATCACCGGCCATCGTGCGGGTCTTGGATGTTCACTTTGACCGTCACCGACATGCCCGGGCGGATTTTGCCCTGCAGCGGGTTGTCGGTGGCGAAGGTCAGTTTGACCGGAATCCGTTGTACGACTTTGGTGAAGTTGCCCGTGGCATTGTCCGGCGGCAGCAGGCTGAATTGCGCGCCGGAAGCGCCGAACAGGTTGGCCACGCGGCCTTCGATTGGAGTATCGCTGTAGGCGTCGAATGTCAGCTCGGCTTTTTGCCCAGGCTGCATATGGCCGATCTGGGTTTCCTTGAAGTTGGCCTGCACCCAGATGTCCTGGTCCGGGACGATCGACAGCAGGTAGGCGCCGGCCTGTACGTATTGACCGTTGCGTGCGGCACGCTGGCCGATCAGGCCGCTGATGGGCGCGTGGATTTCGCTGCGGGTCAGGTTCAGTTCGGCCTGGGCCAGGTCAGTCCTGGCGTTGGCGATCATCGCGTCGAGGCGCTTGATCTCGGCGTTCAGGGCGTTGACCTGCTGGCGCTGGCCCTGCAGGTCGGCCTGGGCCATGGTCACCTGGGAGCGGGCGATGTGGTTGTCGGCGTCGAGGGTGGTGACCCGTTCTTCGGAGACATAGCCGGGTTTGCGCAGGGTTTGTGCGCGGTTCAGGTCGATCTGCGAGCGGCCGAGGGTGGCCTGGCTGGACGAGACCTTGGCTGCACCGGCGGCGATCAGGCTGGCTTGCTGGGTCAGTTTGCTCTGGGCCTGCACACGCTCGGCTTCGCGCATGGCCAGGGCGGCGTTGGCGCGGTCGACGGCGAGGTGGAAGTCGTCGCCTTCGAGCTTGACCAGCAGTTGGCCTTTTTCCACGTGCTCGTTGTCGCCCACCAGCACCTCGACGATGCGCGCACCCAGTTGGCTGGAGACCCGGGTGATCTCGCCCTGGACGTAGGCGTTGTCGGTGCTTTCATAAAAACGGCCCTTGAAGAACCACTGGGCGAAAAAGCCCGCGGCGATCAGGACCACGATAAACAGGAAGATAAACAGGCGGCGTTTGAGCGGGGCAGGCATGGCGATGATGTCGTCGACAAAAGGTAATGGAATATAGCCAGCGAACGGTCTGGCAAATAGCCATGTCGAGACTTGAGACCGGAGCTTGTCTCATATGCCCTTTGTTCGCCTCCCCACGCTGGAGCCCAAGGGCTTGGGGCTGTTACCATTCGCCCCTTGTTTCATTTTCAGTTTTATCGCCAATTCGAGACCCGCCATGACCACCGTCCGCACGCGCATCGCGCCATCGCCTACTGGGGATCCCCACGTAGGTACTGCTTACATCGCCTTGTTCAACTACTGCTTTGCCAAGCAGCATGGCGGTGAATTCATCCTGCGGATCGAAGACACCGATCAACTGCGCTCCACGCGCGAGTCGGAACAGCAGATTTTCGATGCCCTGCGCTGGTTGGGCATTACCTGGGCTGAAGGCCCGGACGTCGGCGGCCCCCACGGCCCGTATCGCCAGAGCGAGCGCAGCGACATCTACAAGCAGTACACCCAGCAACTGGTCGACATGGGCCATGCCTTCCCGTGCTTCTGCACCGCCGAAGAGCTGGACCAGATGCGCGCCGAGCAGCAGGCCCGTGGCGAAACCCCGCGCTATGACGGCC
>NZ_JACARK010001085.1:0-4770 GCF_013386655.1 Pseudomonas sp. K5002
TCCAGCAACTGGACCCGATCCACGCCGACCTGACCCAATCCACCCGCGAGCTGAACGACCTGCGCCGGGCCTTTCGCGCCGGGCACTTGAAGCAAGTCGGCCAGGACCAGGCCAAGGCCACGCTGATCCAGGATGACGGCAGCCCGTACCCGCTGCCGGGCAAGTTGCTGTTCGCCGAGATCAGCGTCGACCCGGGCACCGGGCAGATCATCTTGCGCAGCGAGTTCCCCAACCCGGATCTCGACCTGCTGCCCGGCAGCTTTATCCGCGTGCGCCTGGAGCAAGCCGTCGACCAGCAAGGCATCAGCGTGCCGCAACGGGCGATCACCCGCGACAGCGCCGGGATCCCGATGGTGTTACTGCTGGACGCCGAGCAAACCGTGAGCCAGCAGCCGGTAGAACTGGGTTCGGTGGTCAATGACCGCTGGGTGGTGACCCGCGGCCTGAAGGCCGGTGACCGTATCGTCGTCGAAGGCCTGCAACACGCCCGCCCTGGCGAGAAAGTCCAGGTCGACGACAGCCCCGCGCCCATCGCCCAGGCATCCGGCCAATAAGGATCGTTAAACATGCCGCAGTTCTTTATTGACCGCCCGATCTTCGCCTGGGTGGTCGCCCTGTTTATCCTGCTGGCCGGCGCCCTCGCCATCCCGCAGTTGCCGGTGGCGCAGTACCCCAACGTCGCGCCGCCGAAAGTCGAGATCTATGCGGTGTACCCGGGTGCCTCCGCGCAAACCCTGGACGAAAGCGTGGTCAGCCTGATCGAGCAAGAGCTTAACGGCGCCGATCACCTGCTGTATTTCGAATCCCAGAGCAGCCTCGGTTCGGCCACCATCACCGCCACCTTTCAGCCGGGCACCGACCCGGAGATGGCCCAGGTTGACGTGCAAAACCGTCTCAAGGCGGTGGAGCCGCGCCTGCCCCAAGCCGTGACGCAGCAAGGCTTGCAGGTGGAGAAAGTCTCCGCCGGCTTCCTGCTGCTGGTGACCCTGACCTCCAGTGACGGCAAGCTCGATGACGTGGCGCTCAGCGATTACCTGGCGCGCAACGTGATGAACGAACTCAAGCGCCTGGACGGTGTGGGCAAGGCCCAGCTGTACGGCGCCGAACGCGCAATGCGCATCTGGATCGACCCGCAGAAGCTGATCGGCTTCAACCTGACCCCGGCCGACGTCAACGCGGCGATTGCGGCGCAGAACGCCCAAGTGTCGGCCGGCAGCATCGGCGATTTGCCAGGCACCAAGACCCAGGAGATCACCGCGTCGATCCTGGTGAAAGGCCAACTCTCGACCCCGGCCGAATTTGCCGACATCGTGCTCAAGGCCAACCCGGACGGTTCCACCGTGCGCGTCGGTGACGTGGCGCGGGTGGAAATCGGCAGCCAGGAATACCAGTTCTCCACCCGCCTGAACGGCAAGCCGTCCACCGCCGTCAGCGTGCAGCTGTCACCGGGCGCCAACGCCTTGAGCACCGCGACCTTGGTGCGGGCGAAGATGGACGAACTGGCGCGCTACTTCCCGGCCAACGTCGAATACAAAATTCCGTACGACACCTCGCCGTTCGTGAAGGTCTCGATCACCAAGGTGGTGTACACCCTGGGCGAAGCGATGTTGCTGGTGTTTGCGGTGATGTTCCTGTTCCTGCAAAACATCCGCTACACATTGATCCCGACGCTGGTAGTGCCCATCGCGCTGATGGGCACCTTTGCGACGATGCTGTTGCTGGGTTTCTCGATCAACGTGCTGACCATGTTCGGCATGGTATTGGCCATCGGCATTTTGGTGGACGATGCGATTGTGGTGGTAGAGAACGTCGAGCGGATCATGGTCACCGAGGGCCTGTCGCCCAAGGAGGCCACCCGCAAGGCCATGGGCCAGATTACCGGGGCGATTGTCGGTATCACCCTGGTGCTGGTGGCGGTGTTCCTGCCGATGGCGTTCATGCCGGGTTCGGTGGGCGTGATCTATCAGCAGTTCTCGTTGTCGATGGCCACCTCGATCCTGTTTTCGGCATTCCTCGCCCTGACCTTGACCCCAGCCCTGTGCGCGACCTTGCTCAAGCCGATTGCCAAGGGCGAGCACCATGAGAAAGGCGGGTTCTTCGGCTGGTTCAACCGGCGCTTCGAGCAGTTCACCGACCGCTATGAAGGCTGGGTGGCCTACGCCCTCAAGCGCAGCGGGCGTTACCTGTTGATCTATCTGGTGCTGGTGGTGGGGCTTGGGGTGCTGTTCGCCCGCCTGCCCTCGTCCTTCCTGCCGGTGGAAGACCAGGGCTACACCATCACCGATATCCAGCTGCCGCCGGGTGCCAGCAAAAACCGCACGGTGCAGGTGGCCGAGCAGATCGAGGCACACAACGCCGGCGAGCCGGGCGTGGGCGATACCACGATGATCATGGGTTTCAGCTTCTCCGGTTCGGGGCAGAACGCCGCGCTGGCGTTTACCACGCTCAAGGACTGGTCGGAGCGCAGCAGCAAGGATTCCGCCGCAGCCATTGCGGACCGGGCCAACGCGGCTTTCAGTGAGCTGAAGGACGCGATTGCCTATGCAATCCTGCCACCGCCGGTGGATGGCCTTGGCACCTCCAGTGGTTTCGAGTTCCGCCTGCAGGACCGTGGTGGCGTCGGCCATGCCGCGTTGATGGAGGCCCGCACCGAACTGCTGGCCGCTGCCGAGAAAAGCCCGATCCTGGCCAACGTGCGTGAAAGCGCCCTGGCCGAGGCACCTCAGGTACAGCTGGAAGTTGACCGCAAGCAAGCCAATGCCCTGGGCATTTCCTTTGCCGATATCGGCAATGTGCTGTCCTCGGCCATCGGTTCGGCCTATATCAACGACTTCCCCAACCAGGGCCGCATGCAGCGGGTGGTGGTGCAGGCCGAAGGTGATCAGCGCAGCCAGGTGGCCGACCTGATGAAGATCCATGTGCGCAACAATGCCGGGAAGATGGTGCCGCTGTCGGCCTTCGTCGAGGCGCGCTGGATTCAGGGCCCCGCCCAGTTGACCCGCTACAACGGCTACCCGGCCATCGCGATTTCCGGTGAATCGGCACCGGGCCACAGTACCGGCGAGGCGATGGAGGAAATCCAGCGCCTGGTCAGCCAACTGCCCGCCGGCCTGGGCCAGGAATGGACCGGCCTGTCGTTGCAGGAACGCTTGTCCGGCTCCCAGGCACCGCTGCTGCTCGGTTTGTCGCTGCTGATCGTGTTCCTGTGCCTGGCGGCGCTGTATGAGAGCTGGTCGATTCCGACCTCGGTGCTGCTGGTGGTGCCCCTCGGCGTGCTCGGCGCGGTATTGGCCGTAAGCTTGCGCGGGATGCCCAACGATGTGTTCTTCAAGGTCGGCCTGATTACCATCATTGGGCTGTCGGCGAAGAACGCGATCCTGATCATCGAGTTTGCCAAGGACCTGTATGACCAGGGTGAAGACCTGATCGACGCCACGTTGAAAGCCGCACGCCTGCGCCTGCGGCCGATCATCATGACGTCCCTGGCGTTCATCCTCGGCGTGGTGCCGTTGGCGATTGCCACGGGCGCCAGCTCGGCCAGCCAGCAGGCCATCGGTACCGGGGTGATCGGCGGCATGATTACCGCGACGCTGGCGGTGGTGTTTGTGCCGGTGTTCTTCGTCGTGGTCATGAAGCTGGTGCGCAAGCGCCACACGTAATAAATGCGCTATGGTGCTTACACATCCCTGATTTGTGAGCGCCATGCCCTTCCTCGCACGCACCCACCCTCGCCTGTCCTCCGCCGCCGTCCTGGGCCTGGCGGTGGGGCTCCTGGCTCCCGCCGACACGATCATCAGCAAAATCCTCATCGGCTGGAACGCCGGGGTCTGGACCTACCTGGTGCTGATGCTGTGGCTCACCAGCCATTCCCGCGCCGACGACGTGAAACGCATCGCCGAGATCGAGGACGAGAACGCCGGCCTGGTGTTGTTCATGGTGTGCATCGCGGCGATTGCCAGCCTGGCGACCATCACCCTGAACCTGGTGGGCACCAAGGACCTGAGCGATAGCCAGCGCCTGTTGCATTACGGCTTCACCGGCCTGACGGTGGTTGGCTCATGGCTGCTGATCGGGGTGATTTTCAGCGTGCACTATGCGCGCCTGTATTACACCTGGGACGGCCCCGAGCCGGCACTGCGCTTTGCCGAGGATTTACGCACGCCCAATTACTGGGACTTCCTGTACTTCTCGTTCACCATCGGCGTGGCGGTGCAAACGGCGGATGTCGGGGTTGCCACGCGTACCATGCGCAAGGTGGTGCTGGGGCAATCGTTGATCGGGTTTCTGTTCAACACGGCGATCCTGGGGTTCTCGATCAACATCGCCGCCGGATTGTTTGGATGAAGCTGCACAAACCTTCTAGACGCTAAGCCCCTGCAGGAGCGAGCTTGTTCGCTCTTGCAGTGTTCCACCCCATAGGTATTTTATGGCCGCCCACAACTGGATCGACCTGGCTCAGGACGCCGACACCGGCATCGAGACCCTGCGCGCGCATTTCGAGGGCCACGCCTACGACCCGCACTGGCACGACAGCTACCTGGTGGGCGTCACGGAGCAAGGCGTGCAGCAGTTCAACTGCCGTCGCACCCGCCATAACAGCGTGCCCGGCCAGGTGTTCCTGGTGGAGCCCGGCGAGCTGCACGACGGCGACGCGCCCACGGCGGACGGTTTTACCTACCACATGCTTTACCTCGACCCGCAGTGGTTGGCGCGGGAAGTCAGCGCAGTGTTCGAAGAAGCGCCGCTCGACAGCCAGCTGGGGTTTGCCAG
>NZ_JACARK010001086.1:0-2309 GCF_013386655.1 Pseudomonas sp. K5002
ACTGCAGGTGCTGCGCCACAGCCTGGCCGCCGTCGCCTTGCATCAGGCCACGCCTTACGACGGTGACATGGTGTTTATCCGCCAGTGCGGTGAAGTCCAGGTACTGCCCGGCATGCACCGCGACATGAGCCAATACTGGCAGGCCCTGTGCCTTGGCGAATTGCAGGTGGTGGACGTGCCGGGCGACCACTTCAGCTGCATGCAGAGCCCCCAGGTCGAAGCCGTGGCCCGCGCGTTCGAACGGCTGGCGCAGGTGGCGGCGTGAGAGTCGGGATTGTAGGCGGCTATGGGCATGTCGGTCGGCAGGTTGCGCGGGTGCTGGTCGGTCATTGCCGCTTGCGCCTGGGCGGTCGCGACCCTGGGCAAGGGCAGCGTTTTAACGACGGCGAGTTGAACGGGCAGGCCGAGATCCGTGAAGTGGACCTGTGGGACGCCCAAAGCCTGGCGGCGTTTTGCAGCGGCTGCGACCTGCTGATCAATTGCGCGGGCCCCAGCTACCAGGTGCTCGACCGGGTGGCGCTGGCCGCTTTGGCCAGTGGCGCCGATTACATCGATGTCGGCGGCGATGATCCGCTGCATCAGCTGCTGCCCGCTCAGTTGCCGCCGGGTCGTCGTGTGGTGTTATCAGCCGGCATGTTGCCCGGGCTGTCGGGGTTGTTTCCCAAGGTGCTTGCGGCGTCGTTCGAGCGCGTCGATGCCGTGCATTGCTATGCCGTCGGACTTGGGCGGTTGTCGACAACGGCGGCCGAGGACTTTCTATTGAGCCTCGGCAACGGCTATGGCCAGGCCTCGATGGGCTGGTGCGATGGCCGTGCAATCAAGTCCGCCGTACTCGTCGATGAACACTTCGAGCGGCCCTGGCTGGTGGGCGGTCCCGTAACGGCCCACCCGTATCTAACCACTGAGCAACAGCGCTTGTTTACTGACTTGCGGGTGCGCGAAGCCCAGGCCTACAACCTGTTCGACGGCGGCCACCTGCGGGCCGCACTCGGGCGCATTCAGGGCTCGCCACCGGCTCTGCGACACACGGCAGAGAACATTGCCGCCCTGGTACAGGCCAGTGCGCTGGACCTGGCAGGGCGCACGCCTTACCAGTTGCTCGCAGTCGAAATGGCAGGCCTGCAACACGGCGAACCGCAGCAGGCCACCGCCTGGTTGCGTGCCGCCGACGGCTCGGCGTTGACCGGCACAGTGGCGGCAATCTGCGCCCTGCAACTGGCCAAACTGCCCGAAGGCACGCACTACGCTGCCCAGGTGATGGACGCCGATGACTGCTTGCGCCAGGTGCTGCGCTGGTTGCCGCAGACCCGGATCCACGTCACCACTGAACTGGAGGAGGGCGTGTTATGAAGAAAATCCCCAGCCCATGGCTGCGACGTTACCCGCAGCATCAAACGCCGCGTTGCCGATTGGTCTGCCTGCCCCACGCCGGCGGCAGCGCGGGATTTTTCAGCGGTTGGCAGGCACTGTTGCCGGCTGACATCGAACTGGTCAGCGTGCAATACCCCGGCCGCGAAGAGCGCCTGAGTGAAACCTGGCCCGGCAGCCTGGAATGGATGGCGGGCACTATTACCCGGGCGCTGTGGGACCTGTCCGACCGGCCGCTGGTGCTGTTCGGCCACAGCATGGGTGCGGCGCTGGCCTATGAGGTGACGCGGCGCCTGAACCGCCAGGGCAAGGACCTGCAACGGCTGATCGTCTCCGCCCATCCGGCCCCTCACCGGCAACGTCACAGCCAATTGCACCAGGGCCCAGATGCCGGTCTGCTGGCGGATGTGCGGCGCCTGTCGGGTGGTGCGCCATCACCCCTGGACGAACCCGAGATGCAGGCACTTTACCTGCCCGCATTGCGCAATGATTACCGCCTGATCGAAAACTACTGCGGCGATATCAGCGAGCTGCTGGACGTGCCCGTGAGCGTATGCCTGGGCAGCACCGACCGCGAAGTCGATCGGGAGGAAGCCCATGCCTGGTCGGAAGTGACGCGCCAGGTCACCGACTTTCGAACCTTCAACGGCGGGCATTTTTACCTGCGCGACAGCCAGGCCGACCTGATCGAGCACCTGGAACTGTTGCTGGGCAGCCCCGCCGAACCGGCGTGGCAGTGCTGGCCGTCGACCCCATGACCGGAGAATCCTATGAAAACACCTGAGCAGTGCAGCGGGCTGGAAGACGTCCGCCTGGGTATCGACACGTTGGACGAACAGATCATCCGCGCTCTCGGCCAGCGGTTGGCCTATGTGAAAGCTGCGGCGCAGTTCAAGCCTGACGAAGCCAGCATCGCCGCCCCCGAGCGGGTGGCCGCCATG
>NZ_JACARK010001087.1:0-2371 GCF_013386655.1 Pseudomonas sp. K5002
CCGCCGGCGGCTACCCGGCCGACTACGCCAAGGGCGATGTGATTGAAGGTCTGGACGCGGCTGCTACGCTGGAAGGCAAGGTGTTCCACGCGGGCACCGCGCTCAAGGATGGCAAGGTCGTCACCGCCGGTGGTCGCGTACTGTGCGCAACCGCCATGGGCAGCAGCGTAGATGCCGCCCAGCAACAGGCTTACAAGCTGGCGGCGAAGATCGACTGGAAAGGCTGCTTCTACCGCACCGACATTGGCTACCGCGCCATTGCCCGTGAGCGTGGCGAAAGTCAGTAAACAGCTATCCGTTCGGTTAGGCAGGGGCCTCTGGCCCTTGCCCTACGCTTGTGGCCCCGCGCATAGTTATACCCATGCATCAACCTACGAAGGGATTTCGCCGTGCGCTGGCTCAGGATCGCCATAGGTTTCACTGTCAGTCTGCTGACCTTGCTCTGCTTGCTCCCGGCCCAGGCCGCCGCACAAGGCAGTGGCTGGGCAGTATTGCTTGATGAACAGGCCGATCTGCAACTGAGCGACATCCGCTCGCCCCGCTACATCAATCAATTCAGCCCCATCGAACTGGACCGGATTACCGCCGCGCAACCGGACGGTGCGTTGTGGGTACGCTTCAGGCTGCAACCCGGCAAACACGAGCAAGTGCTGCGGGTATTCGCCCCTGACCTGTCACACCTGAACCTGTATGTACTCGACGGCGACACCCTGGTGGAGCAGGAAGCTACCGGCACCCGCCAGCCCCAGGCCGAGCGCCCGCTGCCCAGCAGCGACTTCATGCTGCCGATGCCGCAAAGCCAGAAGCCGCTGGACGTGTACCTGCGCATGGTCTCGGAACACGAGCTGCGCCCCTACATCACCCTTGAGCCGGCCGTGCTGGCTGCGGCCAACCAGAACCAGACGCTGATCTACGGGCTGCTGTTCGGTTGCCTGGTGATGCTGATCCTGCACAACCTCACCCGCTACGCCTACCATCGCTCCCGCAGCAGCCTGTGGCTCGCCGCCTGCGAATTGCTGTTGCTGCTCAGCCTTGCGCTGCTGCTCAACGTGCTGGGCCCGTGGTTGCCGAACTGGCACGCGGTACAAACCCCCGGTGCCTACCTCGCCCTGCTGCTGACCGCGCCGTGCGGGCTGATGTTTGCCTACCGCTTCTTTGCGCCACTGGGCCCGCATCCGCTGAACAAGCTGTTGATGGCCGACATCCTGCTGATCGTCCTGACCGGCCTGTTGCTGCTGTTCGTCAACACCTTGCCCCTGAACATCATCACCTACGCCCTGGTGGCGCTGGCCGGCCTGAGCATGTTGTTCGTCTCGGCCTATCACTGGCAAAAGGGCTACCGCCCGGCGCGCCTGTTCATGCTGGCGATGGTGATCTTCAACATCGGCACGCTGATTATTCTCCCGGCCTTGCTGGGCCTGACGCTGGTGCCGCCACAAGGCTTGATCATCACCCTGCTCGGCTTTATCTGCCTCAGTGGCCTGTTGATGAGCCTGGCCCTGGGCGAACGCCAGCGCGCCATCACCGAAGACAACTTCAGCCTCAGCCGCGACCTGGCGGCCAGCAACGCCGAAATCGCCGCCAAGGCCGAATTCCTGGCGAAGATCAGCCACGAAATTCGCACCCCCATGAACGGCGTGCTGGGCATGACCGAACTGCTGCTGGGCACCCCGCTTTCAGTCAAGCAACGCGACTACGTGCAAACCATCCACAGCGCCGGCAACGAACTGCTCACCCTGATCAACGAGATTCTCGACATCTCCAAGCTGGAATCCGGGCAGATCGAATTGGACGATGTGCAGTTCGACCTCAACGCGCTGATCGAAGACTGCCTGAGTATTTTCCGCGCCAAGGCCGAGCAGCAGAACGTCGAGCTGATCAGCTTTATCCAGCCCCAGGTACCCCGGGTGATCAGCGGCGACCCGACGCGGCTGCGCCAGGCACTGTTGAGCCTGCTGGAAAATGCCCTGCAAAAAACCGATGAAGGCGAAGTACTGATCGTCGTCGCACTGGACGAGCGCAGCAGCAAACCGCGCCTGCGCATTGCCGTGCAAGACAGCGGCCTGCCGATGGAACCCGCCGAGCGCGACGCCCTGCTGCACAGCGAGTTGCACAGCAAGAACTTCCTCTCTGCCACCCGCCTGAGCGGCCATCTGGGCCTGGTCATTGCCCGCCAGCTGATCCTGTTGATGAACGGCGAATTCGGCATCAAGAGTGGCAGCCAGCAAGGCAGCACCCTGTGGCTGACCTTGCCGCTGGACCCGGAACGCCTGGAGCACCCGACCTCCGACCTCGACGGCCCGCTCAAGGGCGCGCGCGTGCTGGTGGTGGACGACAACGACACCTGCCGCAAAGTGCTGGTGCAGCAATG
>NZ_JACARK010001088.1:0-1733 GCF_013386655.1 Pseudomonas sp. K5002
GACCGTGCCGGGCGTACCGAGAACTGGCGTCGTGCCGCGCACGTGGCGCGTCAGTTCAACGAAGCCGGCTTGCTGACGTTGGCGGCGTTTGTTGCCCCGGATGCTGAAGGGCGTGAACAGGCCAAGGCGCTGATCGGCGGTGATCGTTTGCTGACCGTGTACGTGCAGGCTTCGCCGCTGGTGTGTGCCGAGCGTGATCCGCAAGGTTTGTACGCGGCGGGCGGCGATAACATCCCGGGTGAGTCGTTCCCGTATGACGTACCGTTGAATGCGGACCTGGTGATCGACACCCAGGCGTTGTCGCTGGAAGACAGCGTCAAGCAAGTGCTGGACCTGCTGCGCCAGCGCGGCGCGATCTAAGCTTCACGCGCGCAAAAAAGCCCGCCATGTTGGCGGGCTTTTTTATGGGGCCTTGGAAACAACTCGGTCAAATGTGGGAGCGGGCTTGCTCGCGAAAGCAGAGTGTCAGCCGCCACATGTATAGGCTGGCACACCGCATTCGCGAGCAAGCCCGCTCCCACATTTTGATCAGTGACTGGCGGGATAATCTGTGTGCAATTTGGCGAGCAGCACATCCTTCTCTTCCCACAACCGGTTGATCCAGCCCTGGAACGCCAACCGATACTCCCCATCCTGCTCATAATTCTTGCCGATAAACTCGGCCGGAATCTGCACCTCTTCAAACTGCACGACAACGTCCTTCACATTCCCGCACAGCAAATCCCAATAACCGGGGCGCCCACCAGGATAGTGAATGGTCACGTTCACCAGCGACTTCAGCTGTTCACCCATGGCATCCAGCACAAAGGCAATGCCGCCGGCCTTGGGCTTGAGCAGGTAGCGAAACGGTGACTGTTGCTGTGCATGCTTGCCCGGGGTAAACCGCGTGCCTTCGGCAAAGTTGAAAATGCCCACCGGGTTGTGGCGAAACTTCGCGCAGGTCTTGCGGGTGGTTTCCAGGTCCTTGCCTTTCTTCTCCGGGTGCTTTTCCAGGTACGCCTTGGTGTAGCGCTTCATGAACGGGAAGCCCAGTGTCCACCACGCCAAGCCAATCACCGGGACCCAGATCAGCTCTTGCTTGAGGAAGAACTTCAGCGGGCGAATGCGCCGGTTGAGCACGTATTGCAGCACCATGATATCGACCCAGCTCTGGTGGTTACTGGT
Source organism: Pseudomonas sp. K5002 (assembly GCF_013386655.1). Taxonomy (NCBI): domain Bacteria; kingdom Pseudomonadati; phylum Pseudomonadota; class Gammaproteobacteria; order Pseudomonadales; family Pseudomonadaceae; genus Pseudomonas; species Pseudomonas sp. K5002. The sequence goes on from NZ_JACARK010001088.1 coordinate 1,165, forward strand.
CACCAGATATGAGTGTTCATAGTCCAGGCCTTCCAGGCCCTTCAGGTGCCAACGGGTGCGACACACCAGGTTCATCCAGGCCTTGTTGTTGCTGATCCAGGCCTCGTGGGTCTGGTTCATCAGCCATTCACTGAAGCGCTTGGCAAACGGCAGCGCCTTGAACAGCGCCACGATAAACAGGAACGAGCACAGCAAAATCGTATTCAACGCCAGCAACAGCGAGGCGATCACCCCGCGCACGGCGGCAGGTAGAAAATCCAGCATTTAGACATCCATAGGTCGGTTGGCGGCTTGAATCGCGGTCAATGCGATCGTGTACACGATGTCGTCCACCTGCGCCCCGCGGGGCAGGTCGTTCACCGGTTTGCGCAGGCCTTGCAGCATCGGCCCCAGGCTCACGCAATCGGCACTGCGCTGCACGGCCTTGTGGGTGGTGTTGCCGGTGTTGAGATCCGGGAACACGAACACCGTGGCCTTGCCCGCCACCAGGCTGTTGGGCGCCAGTTGCCGGGCCACGCTTTCGTTGGCGGCGGCGTCGTACTGCAACGGGCCGTCGATCAGCAGCGAGC
>NZ_JACARK010001089.1:0-390 GCF_013386655.1 Pseudomonas sp. K5002
TTCGTCAATACCCAGGTGCTCAAGGCTGAAGTCGATCCGCAGCAGCGGTTCAGCGAACTGCTGCAACAGGTCAAGACGGCGGCACTGGGCGCCGAGGCGCATCAGGACCTACCGTTCGAGCAATTGGTCGAAGCCTTGCGCCCTGAGCGCAACCTGAGCCATAGCCCGTTGTTTCAGGTGTTGTACAACCACCAGAGCGCCGGCCGCCAAGCCATCCCGCAACTGCCGGGGCTGGTGATCAAGGCCCAGGAGTGGGAAAGCCGTACCGCCCAGTTCGACTTGACCCTCGACACCCTGGACGCCGACGGCGAGCTCAGTGCAACCCTCACTTACGCCACCGACCTGTTCGACGCAAGCACTGCACAGCGTATGGCCGCTCACTGGCTGAAC
>NZ_JACARK010001090.1:0-1475 GCF_013386655.1 Pseudomonas sp. K5002
CCGACCACGGCGGCGATCAGCGCCTGGTCGTCGATCTGCGCCAGCTCGTGGGTTTGCAGGGTTCGCCCGGCACGCAGCACCGTGACCCGGTCGCCGATCTCGCGAATTTCATTCAAGCGGTGGCTGACATACAGCACCGCCACACCCGCCGCAGTGATCTCGCGAATCACCTGGAACACCCGCTTGAGTTCGGTCTCGTTCAGCGCCGCCGAAGGCTCATCCATCACCACCACCCGGGCCTCACAGGTCAGTGCCCGGGCGATGGCCGCCAATTGCTGGTTGGCAATCGACAGGCTGCCCACCCGGTCGGAACTCGAGAAGTTGGCCCCGACCCGCAACAGTGCGGCCTTGGCCAACGCACTGCGCTTGCCCCGGGAAATAATCCCGAAGCGCTGGGGCGCATAGCCGAGCATCAGGTTCTCTTCGACGGTCATCTGCGGGATCAGGTCGAGCTCCTGATAGATCATCGCGATCCCGGCCTGGCGCGCCTGTTGCGGATTCTTCAGTTCCACCCGCCGGCCCGCCACCGACATCTCGCCGCCATCCGGGCGATGGGCGCCGGCGACGATTTTCAACAGGGTACTTTTGCCCGCGCCATTGGCACCCAGCAGGCAATGCACCTCACCGGGCCGAACGTCGAGGGAGGCATCGGTCAGCGCCACCACATTGGGCGGAAAACGCTTGCTGACATGACGGATATCCAGGGCCAACTCACTCATGATCCTGCTCCAGCAAATAGCGGGCGGTGGCCGCGTCGGTGGCCAGCACATTGACATAGCCGGCCTTGACGCTGGCGTGGACGATGCGGTGCTTCTGCGCGCCGACGCACACGGCAATGGACCAGGCCTTGTCGCGCAAGGCGGCCAACGGCAGGCCCAGGGTGCGGGCGTCGAGTTCGGGCATCACCGGTTCACCGTCCATGCCGATAAAGCGGCCCATGATGTCGCCGACGGCGCCCAGGCGTTCCAGCTCTTCGAGCAATGGCCGGTCGATGTAACCCGACTCCATCAACACCGAATGATCAGACAACTCCCCCAGGCTGAAACACGCCACCGGCGCCTGTTGCCCGAGGCGCAATACCTGGGCGATCACCGGGTCCTGCTCCAGCGCCTCGCGGGTATGCGCATGCCCGAGAATCGCCGGCACCGGCAGCAACGTGGCCTGGCCACGCGCAGCCTGGGCGAAGCGCTCGGCGACGTTATGGCTGGACTCGCCCATCGAACGGGTATTGATCGCGCCGTTCAGCAGCACCACGTTGACCCCCTCGTTCCAGCGCGGCACCAGCCACTGGGCCATTTTGGTCAGGGTGCGGCCCCACGACACGCCGATCAGCGCCGGCATCGGCTGCAAGTTGCACAGGTAACGGGCGGCGGCCTGGGTCACCACGTTCAGCGCGGTGTCGGCATCTTCCACATCCAGCACCAATGCTTCACGCAGGCCGAAACGCCGTTGCAAGGCTACTTCCAGCTGCGGCA
>NZ_JACARK010001091.1:0-927 GCF_013386655.1 Pseudomonas sp. K5002
CCAAGCACCACCGCACCCGCCGCCAGCGCCACCCAGAACCCGCTGGGTGCGCCGAAGCGGTCGATCATCCAGCCGGAGCTGGCAGCACCAATGGCCACGCCGATGCTCAGGCCGGTGATCAGCCAGGTCATGCCTTCGGTCAAGCGGCTGGGCGGAACGATTTGTTCCACCAGGGCCATGGACACGATCAGGGTCGGGGCGAAGAACAGGCCGGAGATGAAGATCGCGGCTGCCAACCCCGGAATATTCGTCACCAGCAACAACGGCAGCGTGGTCACGGCGGTGGCCACGCCGCAGTACAAGAACTGGCGCGGCAGCGGTGCTTTCAACTTGAGCGCACCGAACGCCAGCCCGGCCAGGCACGAACCGATGGCGTATACCGACAGTACAATGCTCGCCGCGGCGGGCTGGCCCTGATGCTGGGCGAACGCGACACTGACCACATCCACCACCCCAACGATGATACCCATGGCCATCAACAGCACCATCAGGATCAACACCGAGGGCGAGGCGATCAGCCAACGGCCGTGCTCGGCGTGATGTTCATGCACCGGTGGCTCGGTCTGGCGTTGCAGCACAAAGGCGGTCACGCCCACTGCCAGAAACAGCGCGGCAATCAACGGCCCCGCTTCGGGGAACAGCAGCACGCACAGACCCACCGAGACCGGCGGGCCAATAATGAACACCACCTCGTCGAGCACCGACTCCAGGGCAAACGCCGTTTGCAGTTTGGGCTGGCCGCGATACAGCTCGGTCCAGCGCGCCCGCACCATGGCCGACATGTTGGGCATGCAGCCGGCCAGGGCGGCAAAGACGAACAGCGTCCACGTTGGCGCCTGCACCCGGGTGCAGAGCAACAGCAGCAACAGCGCGCCGCCGCCGATGGACGCGGCCACCGGCAACACCCGGCCCTGGCCATAACGGTCC
>NZ_JACARK010001092.1:0-2302 GCF_013386655.1 Pseudomonas sp. K5002
TCTTGATGTCCGGGTGCTTGCCCAGTACTTCCATCTCGCCCTTTTCGCGGTCGATCTGCGCCGACTGGCCAATCGGGCCCTGGATGATCACCACGTTGCCGCGGCCCTTGAGTTTGTCGACCATGGCCTGGGCCTGCAGGCGACCGCCTTCCACGTCATCGTTGCCAACATAAGGCACGTTGGCGTCCGCCACCTTGGTGTTGGAGGCGATCACCACCACGTCATTGCTCATGGCGGCCTTCACGGTGCCGACGCCGGCCTTGGTGTCGATCGGCACAAACAGGATCGCGTCGTAGTGCTGGGTCACCATGTTTTCAATCTGGTTGTTCTGGGTCAGTGCGTCATAGTTGCCGTCGAACACGGTCAACTGCACGGTGCCGTCCTTGACTGCGGGGTGTTCCTTCAGCTCGCGCACCCAGTTCTGCATGAACTGGCCCTTGAGCCCGTACACGGCGGCGCCGATCTTGTAGGTCTTGCCATCGGCGGCCAGGGTGACACTGCTGGCGAGCAGGGAGAGTGCCGCGACGGCGGCCAAAGTCGTACCAGGTTTCATGAGAGAACTCCGTTATTGTTGTAGTGGTAGTTTTCAGAACTAGCGTTTCTTCTTGCGCCACACGTCAATCAGCACTGCGAACACGATGATCAGGCCCTTGGCGACCTGCTGGTAATAGGAGGACACGCCGAGCAGGTTCAGGCCGTTGTTGATCACGCCGATCAGCAATGCGCCAAACAGCGTGCCGACAATCGTGCCGGTACCGCCCGACAGGCTGGTGCCGCCGATTACCACGGCGGCAATCGCATCCAGCTCATACGAGGTGCCGGCCTGGGGCAGGGCAGAGGTGGTGCGCGCCGACAGCACCACACCGGCCAGCCCGGCGAGCAGGCCCGAGACCACGTACACCGAAAACATCACCTTGCGCACGCCGATCCCGGAGGTGCGCGCGCTCTTCTCGTTGCCACCCACCGCGTACACATAGCGGCCGTAGGTGGTGTAGCGCAGCACCATCCAGAAGATCAGCGCGACCACGGCGAAGATCACGATCGGCACACCGATCGGGCCGATCTTGCCAATACCCAGCGCCAGGTAGGCGTCGGGCAGGTCAGTGATCGGGCTGCCGTCGTTCAAGATGAAGGTCATGCCCCGGGCAATACTCAGCATGCCCAAGGTCGCGACAAAGGGCGGGATCGACAGGTTGGCGACCATAAAGCCGTTCACCACCCCGAGCATCGCCCCGGCGAACATCCCGGCGCTGACCGCCGCCAGCACGCCATAGCCCTGGGTCGCGACCATGGCGCTGCACAGCCCGGCAAAGGCCAGGATCGAGCCCACCGACAGGTCGATGCCCTTGGTCAGGATCACGTAGGTCATGCCCACGGCGAGGATCCCGTTGATCGAGGTCTGGCGCAGGATGTCCATCCAGTTGCGCCAGGTCATGAAGTATTCGCTGGCGAAGGCCATCACCAGGCACAGGAGGATGAACACCAGCGGCAGGCCGAAGCGGTCGAGGGACAGGCGCAGGCGGCTGCGGGGTGCGGTCGTGACGGGGGCGGCTGCAGGTGTAGAAAGTGATTTGGCATTCATGAGGCAAGACTCAACAAGGCTTCCTGGGAAAGGGCGGTATCGCTGCTGATGGTCACCAGCCTTCCGCCTTTGAACACGGCAATACGGTCACTCAGGTGCAGCAATTCCGGGGCTTCGGACGACACCACAATTGCCGCGCCGCCGGCGCGCACGAACTGGTCCAGCAGGTGATAGATCTCCTGCTTGGCGCCTTCATCGATGCCCCGGGTCGGCTCATCGCACAGCAGGCAGATCGGCTGGGTCGACAGGCATTTGGCGAGCACTACTTTCTGCTGGTTGCCGCCGCTCATGGATTCCACCGGCAGGTCCAGGGAAGTGGTCTTGATCTGCAGGCGCTTGACCATGTCCTGGGCCAGTTGGTTTTCCTTGCGGGCATTGATCAGCGACCAGCTCGACAGCTGCTTGTACGCCGACAATGCGATGTTCGAGAGGATGCTGCCGCTGAGCACCAGGCCGCTGTCCTTGCGGTCTTCGGTGACCAGTGACATGCCGGCCTGGATCGTTGCCTTGGGCAGGCCGATGGGCATCGGTTTGCCTTGCAGGGTCACGCTGCCGGAGTCCGGCGTGGTGAGGCCGTAGATGCAGTTGAGGAATTCGCTGCGGCCCGAGCCCATCAGCCCGTAGATGCCGAGAATCTCGCCCTGGCGCAGTTGCAGGCTGATGTCCTGGAACTCGCCGGCGCGGCTCAGGCTGTCGACGTCCAGGCAGCATTCGGCGGCG
>NZ_JACARK010001093.1:0-2198 GCF_013386655.1 Pseudomonas sp. K5002
TGATCCTTGAAGTGGTGGTGCGCATCGGCTGGCTGCCGTCCTACCAGATGCCGGCGCCCAGCGAGATCGCCGTGACCCTCACCGACCTCGCCGAAGGCGCGCTGTGGAAACACATCAGCGCCAGCCTGTTGCGGGTGCTGCTGGGGTTCACCATCGGCGCCGGCCTGGCCCTGGTGTTTGCCGCCTGGGTCGGCTTGAGCCGCGAGGCCGAGGCGTACCTGGAACCAACCTTCGCCGGCCTGCGCTCGATCCCGAGCCTGGCCTGGGTGCCGCTGTTGCTGCTGTGGCTGGGCATTGATGAGACCTCGAAGATCGTGCTGATTGCCATCGGCGCGTTCTTCCCGGTGTACCTCAATGGCGTCGCGGCCATTCGCGACATCGACCGCAAGCTGGTGGAAGTCGGGCAGATGTATGGCTTCAGCCGCACGCGCCTGGTGCGTCGCATCCTGTTGCCTGCCGCCCTGCCCGGCCTGTTCACCGGCTTGCGCAGCGGCCTGAGCCTGGCGTGGATGTTCCTGGTGGCGGCCGAGTTGATCGCCGCGACCAAGGGCCTGGGTTACCTGCTCAGCGATGGCCGGGAAACCTCACGGCCCGACATTGTGCTGGCGGCGATCATCGTGCTGGCGCTGCTGGGCAAGATCAGCGACGGCCTGTTGGCGGCCCTGGAAAAACGCTGCCTGGCCTGGCGCGATACCTTCAACGGCCAAGGCCCGGAGAATTGAGCATGAGTGAAGCGCTACTGGACATTCGCGTCGAGCGGAAAAACTTCGGCGCGACGACGGTGCTGACCAACGTCCATTTGGCCTTGCAGCCGCGGGAAGCCGTCAGTTTGCTGGGCCCCAGTGGCTGCGGCAAAAGCACCTTGCTGCGGATCGTCGCCGGGCTGGAAAAGGACTATCAGGGGGAACTGTTGCAAGGTGGTGGTGAGGTCGCGTTTGTGTTCCAGGAGCCACGGCTGATGCCGTGGCTGACGGTGGAGCAAAACATTGGTTTCAGCGATGACGATGGCTATGACAAGGCCTGGGTCGCGCAGTTGATCGATGAGGTGGGGCTTACGGGTTTTGGCCAGGCGTTGCCCAAGGCCTTGTCTGGCGGGATGGCGCAACGGGTGGCGATTGCTCGCGGGCTGTATTCACGACCGCAGGTGCTGTTGCTGGACGAACCGTTCAGCGCGGTGGATGCGTTTACCCGCATGAAGCTGCAGGACCTGCTGCTGCAATTGGCCGAGCACCACGGGATCGCCCTGCTGCTGGTGACTCACGATGTGGACGAGGCGCTGTACCTGAGTGACCGGGTGTTGGTGATGGATAACCGGCCGAGCAGTATTCGCCAGGAGCTGGCGGTGGAGCTGGTGCATCCGCGGGATCGGCGGGATCCGCTGTTGGCGCGGCTCAAGGCACTGGCGTTGACTGAGCTGCAGCGGGCGCATGTGATCTGAAAGGCACGTGTTGAGTCCGCCCAAAATCAAAAGCTGAAGCGGGCACGGTTCAAATGTGGGAGCNNCCCGCTCCCACAAGGATCGCATCAAGCAGCCGATTTACGCGGCGTCAACGTCACCCAATACTGCGTACGGGACTGCACTTGCAGCGGCATCGTCGACGCCAGCAACGCAAGAATTCGATCGGTATCGGCCAACTGAAAACTCCCAGTGACCCGCAGCGCTTCAAGGCTCGGGTCCCAGCGCAGCACACCCGGCCGATACCGCTCCAGCTCCCGCAAAAAATCACCCAAGAGCTGGTTCTGCGCAGTCAGCACACCGTCGCGCCAACCCAATTGCAACGCATCAAACCCCACCGCAGCGCCCATCCCCGACGCCTGCAACCGTGCCTGCTGCCCCCCCTGCAATGTCGCCACTTGCCCACGCAGGTCCTGCACCTGCACCGCGCCCTTCAACACCGACACCAAACACCCGGAAGACAACTGCCGCACACACACTTCAGCCTGGCTGACGATCACTTGGCCATAACGCGTCTGCACCGTCAGCGTACCAGCCCCCGGCACCGTCAACGCCATCTCCCCTTCCACCAGCGTCACACGGCGCCGGGCCGTATCCACGTCCACCGCGCTCGCGGTATTCAGTTGCAGGCTGCTGCCATCCAACAGCGGCACTCGCTTGCGTTCGCCAGTGGCGGTGTGCAGGTCGGCGCGCCACACGTCGATAGGCAATTGCCGGCTGAGCAACCACGCGGTTGGCAACA
>NZ_JACARK010001094.1:0-4127 GCF_013386655.1 Pseudomonas sp. K5002
CTTTGCCGACGACCTGCAACCCCGTGGCGGCCCGGCCCCGCGCCAGCCCCTGGGGCGTGAGGGTGACGTGATCGAAGGCGAGTTCGAACACCGCGACCCCAAGTAATCCCCTCACTGGCACGGCACCCGCGGGTGCCGTGCGGCTTTTGAAGACGCCCCCCGACACAAAAATTTTCATCTCGGTACCCTTGTAATAAGCTTATGCGCCCTTATGTAACGGTCACCGCAAGGTTTCTGGTGGCGACACCAGACAGACTTCCGCGTTTCGCGCCGCGAACCGCGACCGGCACCGCCGGAATTTAACTAGCCGGAATTGACACCGGCCGATGAAAAACACAATTAGGAGAGATCGACAATGAGCAAGCTTCGTCCTCTGCATGACCGCGTCGTCATCCGTCGCAGTGAAGAAGAAAAGAAAACCGCTGGCGGTATCGTGCTGCCAGGTTCGGCTGCTGAAAAAGCCAACCACGGTGTGATTGTCGCTGCTGGCCCAGGCAAGACCCTGGAAAACGGAGAAGTACGTGCGCTGGCTGTGAAAGTGGGTGACAAGGTTGTGTTCGGCCCTTACTCCGGCAGCAACACTGTGAAAGTCGACGGCGAAGACCTGCTGGTAATGGCTGAGAACGAGATTCTCGCTGTTCTGGAAGGCTGATTTCCCCGTTCATCTTCCCGTTACTACAAAGTATTTAAGGAATATCGATCATGGCTGCTAAAGAAGTTAAATTCGGCGATTCCGCCCGTAAGAAAATGCTCGCCGGTGTGAACGTCCTGGCTGACGCAGTAAAAGCGACCCTGGGCCCTAAAGGCCGTAACGTGATCATCGAGAAGAGCTTCGGCGCTCCGACCATCACCAAGGACGGCGTTTCCGTCGCCAAAGAAATCGAGCTGAAAGATCGCTTCGAAAACATGGGCGCGCAGCTGGTCAAAGACGTTGCCTCCCGTGCCAACGATGACGCAGGCGACGGCACCACCACCGCTACCGTTCTGGCTCAGTCGATCGTCAACGAAGGCCTGAAAGCCGTCGCTGCCGGCATGAACCCGATGGACCTGAAACGCGGCATCGACAAGGCGACCATCGCCATTGTCAAAGAGCTGAAGTCCCTGTCCAAGCCATGCGCTGACACCAAGGCAATCGCTCAGGTCGGCACCATCTCGGCCAACTCCGACAGCTCCATCGGCGACATCATTGCCGAAGCCATGGAAAAAGTCGGTAAAGAAGGCGTGATCACCGTTGAAGAAGGCTCGGGCCTGGAAAACGAACTGTCGGTTGTTGAAGGCATGCAGTTCGACCGTGGCTACCTGTCCCCGTACTTCGTCAACAAGCCAGACACCATGACCGCCGAGCTCGACGGCCCGCTGATCCTGCTGGTTGACAAGAAGATCTCCAACATCCGTGAACTGCTGCCAGTTCTGGAAGCTGTTGCCAAGGCCGGCCGCCCACTGCTGATCGTTTCCGAAGACGTTGAAGGCGAAGCCCTGGCGACTCTGGTTGTGAACAACATGCGCGGTATCGTGAAAGTGGTTGCTGTCAAGGCACCTGGTTTCGGCGATCGTCGCAAGGCAATGCTGCAGGACATCGCTGTTTTGACTGGCGGTACCGTTATCTCCGAAGAGATCGGCCTGAGCCTGGAAAGCGCTACCCTGGAACACCTGGGTAATGCCAAGCGCGTCACCGTGACCAAGGAAAACACCACCGTGATCGACGGTGCTGGTGTTGAAGCTGACATCCAGGCACGTGTTACCCAGATCCGCGCTCAAGTGGCTGATACCACTTCCGACTACGACCGTGAAAAACTGCAAGAGCGTCTGGCCAAGCTGTCCGGCGGCGTTGCAGTGATCAAGGTTGGCGCGGGTTCCGAAGTTGAAATGAAAGAGAAGAAAGCCCGCGTTGAAGACGCCCTGCACGCTACCCGTGCAGCCGTTGAAGAAGGCGTAGTACCTGGCGGTGGCGTGGCGCTGGTTCGCGCTCTGCAGGCTATCTCCGAGCTGAAAGGCGACAACGCTGACCAAGACGTCGGTATCGCTCTGCTGCGTCGTGCTGTTGAAGCACCTCTGCGCCAGATCGTTGCCAACTCCGGCGACGAGCCAAGCGTAGTGGTCGACAAGGTCAAGCAGGGTTCGGGTAACTTCGGTTACAACGCTGCTACCGGCGAATACGGCGACATGATCGAAATGGGCATCCTGGACCCGGCTAAAGTGACTCGTTCGGCTCTGCAAGCGGCTTCGTCGATTGCCAGCTTGATGATCACCACTGAAGCAATGATCGCCGAGATCAAAGAAGATGCTCCAGCTGGCGGCGGTATGCCAGACATGGGCGGTATGGGCGGCATGGGCGGCATGATGTAAGCCAGTCTTACCCCGATACTGAAAAACCCCGCCTGCAGCGATGCAGGCGGGGTTTTTTTATGCTGATCGTTCCCACGCTCTGCGTGGGAATGCCGCCAGGGACGCTCTGCGTCTCTCTTTACGCGCACGCCTCAGCTGACGCCGCGACGCCCCAGCAGTTTCTTGAACATGAAGCCGCGAGCCAGCATCAGGTGCGAGGCGGGCGGCAAAGATGCCACGGGTCCCGGTGCCGCAGAGCCGGATGACGGATGGACAGGCACGTGTGCGGTTTTTTTGAGGGGCGCCGGTTGGGGCCGCTCCCAATGGCCGGACATGACCACCATGCCCAGCAGTTTGAGGGTATTGCCGTAATAGTCATGGTCACGGATGGACCGGCGTTGCAGGTTGTCCCAAAGGTTATTGAGCCACAGCTGATTGTCGGGGTTGATCATTGCGCTGACCCCGAGTGCCGCCACAAAGGCCGGCTCATTGTGCGCTTCCTCGATCGCACTGCCGTCGATTCGGTAGCCACTGTTGAAGTTGCCCGGCTCATCGTGGGTGGTGGCGCGTGCCCAGCGGTTGAAGGTGGTCAAGGTGTACAGCGCACGCGGGTCACCGTACATCAGGTAATCCAGGCCGATGCGCCACGGGTAGCGGGCCGCGTTCCACGAATAGCTGCCGTCGTATGGGCCTTCCACCAGATCGGGCCGCGCCGGGGTGATCGAGGTGTCCAGGTGGCTGATGAAGTCCGGCACCAGCCCGCTGTTGGCGCTGTACCGTTGGGTAAAGTCACTGATGATCGAATAGGTCTTGTCGCGCACCGCCTGCCAGCGCTTGTCCCCGGTCATGGTGAAAAAGCTGTAGAGGTGCGACTGCATGAAGTCCGAGCTGCGGGTGGTGTACTCAAGCTCTGCGTCACCGTCGGTACCGGCCCAGTCGCCGAGCATCAGGTGCTGAGTCCTGGGGTGCACCTCGTGTTTCATGATCGCCGCCATCACCGTGTTGGCCTCGCTGCGATAGTCAATGGTGCCCTCGCTGCCCCATTTCTGATCGGCCAGCAGCAGGGCGTAGGCGATGTCCAGGTCGCCATCGGTGGCACTGACGTCACCACGGAAAGGGTCGGTGGAGTCGCCGCATCCCTCGGTCTGGTTCCAGGCCATCAGGCCGGGATCGGACGCTGCCGGGTGATCCTGGAAGTAGCGCACCATGCCGTCGAAAGTCCGTTGGGCCTCGTCATCGTAGTCGGCCATCATCACAGTGAGCAGCATGCCGTAGCCATGGGCCTCGGACACGGTGATGGTGTTGGGCGCGGCGCCACCACCCACGGGTTTGTGGTCGGCGTTGACCTTGATGAAATACCGGCCGCTGCCGCATTCCCCCGACAGGTAAACCGCCTTCCAGTCCTTGTAGAACGTGACCAGTTGTTGATCCATGGTCGCCTGGGGCTGGCGATTGGGCAGGATGGTGCCGGGGTAGTAGGGCGCGTGGACATTCTGGGCCGCAACGCCGCCTGACCATGAACCGGCGGCCATGCACAGTGATAACAGCAGCGTGGGCAGATGCCGTCTAGGGTGACGCATGAGCTGACTCTCCAACCTGATCCAAAGGGCAAGGTCGCGAGGTTAGCGGCAGCGCGGATGTTCCACTGTCACAGGCTGTAACAGCCTAGGCCGGACGCAGTGCCAGGGTCAGGGTCAGGCGTGCGCCGCCCAACGGGCTGCGGGTGATCGACAGCTCACCCCCGTGCCAATGGGTGGCGCGCTTGGCCAGTGCCAGGCCGAGGCCAAACCCGCTGGGCTCGT
>NZ_JACARK010000011.1:0-29210 GCF_013386655.1 Pseudomonas sp. K5002
ATCCCGGGCGGGCAGGGGATTGACGTGTGGGAAGGCCGCGCCCAGGTGCTGACGGCCCAGGGGGAAGACTTCAGCGAAGCGTTCCTCGATGGCGCCCGCCAGGCATTGGCGCTGGTACAGCGTCACAATATCCGCGTCGCCGTACTCAAGGCCAACAGCCCGTCGTGCGGCAATCTGCTGACCTATGACGGCACCTTCACCGGCGTGAAGGTCACGGGCGAAGGCGTGACGGCGGCCTTGCTCAAGCGCCATGGGGTGCTGGTGTTCAGTGAGCTGGAATTGCCCGAAGCGGCAGCGGCCCTGGCAAAATGCTCAAGCCCGACATAGATCAACATGTGGGAGCGGGCTTGCTCGCGAAAGCGCAGTGTCAGTCACCCGATGCTCAAGCCGAGCCACCGCATTCGCGAGCAAGCCCGCTCCCACATTGACCGAGTCGTTTATTCGGCCTTTTTCACCGGCTTGCTCGCATCCATCCCGAACCACTTCTCCGACAACGCCGCCAGCCGGCCATCGGCCTTCACTCGTTGCAGGGCCTTGTCCAGGCTGGCCTTGAACGCCGGGTTACCCTTCTGGAACGGAATCGCCAGGCTCAGCGTCGGGCCGACGTCTGCGCCTTCCTTCACCGGCAGCTGGCTGTCGCGAATCGCGTAGGGAATCAGCAGCCGATCACTGATGGCGGCATCGATCTGTTGATCGGCAACGTCCTTGAGCGGCTGCCTGGCATCGGCATAGCTGCGCAAATCAACGCCCTCGGCGGTGCGCGCCTGCTCCACAAACTGGCTGCCCTGGGCCACGCCCAACGCCTTGCCCTTGAGCGCCGCAAAGCTGCCCAACGGGCGCTGTTCCTGCTTGCGCACGATCAGCTGTGCGCTGGAGTAGCTGTAGGGCTCGCTGAAGTCGAAACGATCCGCCAGTTCAGGAGTCATAGCGATATGGTTGATGGCCACGTCGTACTTGGCGCTTTCCACGCCGGGCAGCAACTCGGCGGCATCGACAGTGATAAAGGAGGGGCGTACGTCCATTTCCTTGGCCAGCAACTCACCCAGCTCCACTTCAAAACCGGTGAGTTTGTCGCCTTCCTTGAAGTTGAAGGGCGGGGTGTTGGCTTCCATTGCGATGCGCAGTTCCCCGCGGTCAAATACATCGTCGATCAGTTCGGCATGGGCCAAGGGACTTGCAAGGGGCAGTAAAAGTAACAGGCCAGGCAGGAAACGCATGGTCGCTCCTAAAGAATTCGAATGAGCGAAGCGTTGTTCAGGCTCGCTTTGCTATGGTGTTGAATGCCTTGGACAGCAATTTGTCGCGAAGTTGTCATAACCCTACAGATTTCCCGGAAAAACTGGAGAAGTGAATGAAAGCCTTTTTGACCCGTGCAACCCTGGCCAGCCTATTGCTGGGCGCTTCGATGCTGGCGACCGCTGCTGATGGCATCCCGCGCAGCGCTCCACCAGAAGGTGCCAAAGTGTTCATCGTGTCGCCCAAAGATGGCGCCACTGTCGATAAAACCTTCACCGTGAAATTCGGCATGGAAGGCCTGAAACTGGCCCCGGCCACCAGCCAGGACCCGGGCACCGGCCACCACCACCTGCTGATCGACCAGAAAGAGTTGCCGGATGCCAGCTTGCCGATCCCGGCCACCGACACCGTGATCCACTACGGCAAGGCCCAGACCGAAACCGAGCTGACCCTCACCCCAGGCAAGCACACGCTGCAACTGGTAGCCGGCGACAAACTGCACATGCAGTTCAACCCGACTGTAGCCTCGAAAGTCATCACGGTTAACGTCAAGTAAGATTTGTTCAGACAAAAAAAGGGAGACCCGAGGGTCTCCCTTTTTTATGCGCGTTTAGCGATTAGAACAACACGCGGCTACGGATAGTGCCGTTGATGTGTTGCAGCTTCTCTTGCGCCAGGTCCGAATACTCGGCGTCTACGTCGATAACCACGTAGCCGACTTTCTCGTTGGTCTGCAGGAACTGACCGGAAATGTTGATGCCGTTTTCCGCGAAGACCTTGTTGATCTCCATCATCACGCCAGGGATGTTCTGGTGGATGTGCAGCAGACGGTGCTTGCCAGGGTGCGCCGGCAGAGCCACTTCCGGGAAGTTGACCGAGGACACCGACGTACCGTTGTCGCTGTACTTGACCAGTTTCTCCGACACTTCCAGGCCGATGTTGGCTTGGGCTTCTGCGGTGGAACCGCCGATGTGCGGGGTCAGGATCACGTTGTCCAGGCCACGCAGCGGGCTTTCGAAGATGTCGTCGTTAGAGCGCGGCTCAACCGGGAACACGTCGATGGCGGCGCCGATCAGGTGCTTGTCCTTGATCGCGTCGGCCAGGGCGTCCAGCTCGACCACGGTGCCGCGTGCAGCGTTGATCAGGATCCCGCCCTTCTTGATGGCGCGGATTTCCTTCTCGCCGATCATCCACTGGGTCTCAGCGGTTTCCGGTACGTGCAGGGTCACGATGTCGGACATGCCCAGCAGCTCGGTCAGGCTCGACACCTGGGTGGCGTTGCCCAATGGCAGCTTGGTCAGGGTGTCGTAGAAGAACACCTGCATGCCCAGGCCTTCGGCCAGTACCGACAGTTGAGTACCGATCGAGCCGTAACCGACGATACCCAGCTTCTTGCCGCGGATTTCGAAGGAGTTGGCTGCGCTCTTGATCCAGCCGCCACGGTGGCAGGAAGCGTTCTTCTCGGGAATACCGCGCAGCAACAGGATCGCCTCGGCCAATACCAGCTCAGCAACGGAGCGGGTGTTGGAGTACGGTGCGTTGAACACCGCGATGCCGCGCTCGCGCGCTGCGTTGAGGTCGACCTGGTTGGTGCCGATGCAGAAACAGCCGACAGCTACCAACTTCTTGGCGTGATCGAAGATCTCTTCGGTCAGCTGAGTGCGGGAGCGAATGCCGATAAAGTGCGCGTCGGCGATCTTTTCCTTGAGCTGGGCTTCCGGCAGAGAACTGGTGATGTACTCAATGCTGGTGTACCCGGCGGCCTTCAGGACTTCGACGGCCGATGGGTGGACGCCTTCCAGAAGAAGGAACTTGATCTTGCTCTTATCGAGAGAAGTCTTGCTCATCTGCGTAAACCTGTATCCCGGAGAAAAATGGCAGGGAATCGGATCACGTAAGCTGACCCGGACGGCAGGAAAGCCGTCACCGCAGAACGCCCTTGGGCACTATCCTGCGGGGGCGGTATGCTAGCATACGTGCCCCGCTAAACACCCATTCCTGCGACGTGAAGCGTTCTCAGGATGACCATGAATTGTTCGAGAGTTCTGTCGATGACCCATCCTGCCCTGATTGATGAGCTGAAGACCCTGGTTGAGCCTGGCAAGGTCCTGACCGATGCTGACTCCCTTGAAGCTTATGGCAAGGACTGGACCAAGCATTTCGCGCCGGCCCCGGTGGCCATCGTCTTCCCGAAGACTACCGAGCAGGTGCAGGCCATCGTCCGTTGGGCCAATGAGCACAAGGTCGCGCTGGTGCCGTCCGGTGGCCGTACCGGCCTGTCGGCCGCTGCCGTCGCTGCGAATGGCGAAGTGGTTGTGTCGTTCGACTATATGAACCAGATTCTCGACGTGAACCTCACCGACCGCACCGCCGTGTGCCAGCCGGGTGTGGTCACCAAGCAATTGCAGAACGTCGCCGAAGAAAAAGGCCTGTACTACCCGGTGGATTTCGCCTCGTCGGGTTCCAGCCAGATTGGCGGCAATATCGGCACCAATGCCGGCGGGATCAAGGTCATTCGCTACGGCATGACCCGTAACTGGGTGGCCGGTATGAAAGTCGTCACCGGCAAGGGCGACCTGCTGGAGTTGAACAAAGACCTGATCAAGAACGCCACCGGCTACGACATGCGCCAGCTGTTCATCGGCGCTGAAGGCACCCTGGGCTTTGTGGTCGAAGCGACCATGCGCCTGGACCGGGCGCCGAAAAACCTCACCGCGATGGTGCTCGGCACCACCGATTTCGACTCGATCATGCCGGTGTTGCACGCCTTCCAGAGCAAGCTGGACCTGACCGCCTTCGAATTCTTTTCCGACAAGGCCCTGGCCAAAGTCCTCGGTCGTGGCGACGTGCCGGCGCCGTTCGAATCCGACTGCCCGTTCTACGCGCTGCTGGAATTTGAAGCGACCACCGAAGAAGTGGCCAACGATGCCCTGGCCACGTTCGAACACTGCGTCGAGCAGGGCTGGGTGCTGGACGGCGTGATGAGCCAGAGCGAAACCCAACTGCACAACCTGTGGAAGCTGCGCGAGTACATCTCCGAGACCATCTCCCACTGGACGCCGTACAAGAACGACATTTCGGTGACTGTGTCGAAAGTGCCAGCCTTCCTGAAGGAAATCGACGCGATTGTCGGCGAACACTACCCGGACTTCGAAATCGTCTGGTTCGGCCACATCGGCGACGGCAACCTGCACCTGAACATCCTCAAGCCGGAAAACCTGAGCAAGGACGAGTTCTTCGCCAAGTGCGCCACCGTCAACAAGTGGGTGTTCGAGACCGTGCAGAAGTACAACGGCTCGATCTCCGCCGAACACGGCGTGGGCATGACCAAGCGCGATTACCTGACCTACAGCCGTTCGCCGGTTGAAATTGAATACATGAAGGCAGTGAAAGCGGTGTTCGACCCGAACGGGATCATGAACCCGGGCAAGATTTTCGCTGTTTAACAGTCCCTGAAGGAGTCGGTCCATGAGCTACCAGCACAAGTATGTCGACGGCACCAATATTCACTTTCCCCTGGGGAAGGTGGTGTGCATCGGGCGTAACTACGCCGAACACGCCAAGGAACTGGATAACCCGGTACCGACCGAGCCGCTGCTGTTTATCAAGCCCGGCAGTTGCGTAGTGGCACTGGAAGGCGGTTTTGCCATCCCTACCGAGCGCGGTTCGGTGCATTACGAAGCGGAAATCGCGGTGTTGATCGGCAAGCCGTTGTCGGCCAAACCGAGCCGCGAGGAAGTGCTGGACGCCATCTCCGGCTTCGCCCCGGCCCTGGACCTGACCCTGCGGGACAAACAGGCCGAGCTGAAAGCCAAGGGCCTGCCGTGGGAAATCGCCAAGTCGTTTGACGGTGCGGCGGTGATTGCCCCGTTCGTGGTCGGCAGCACTTTCCCGGATGTGACGGATATCGGCATCCGCCTGACCATCAACGGCGAAGTGCGCCAGGACGGCAACAGCGCGATCATGCTCAACCCGATCATCCCGATGATCCAGTACATGGCCGGCTGCTTCTCGTTGCAGGCCGGGGATGTGATCCTCACCGGTACGCCGGCAGGCGTGGGCCCGCTGAATGTGGGTGACGAGCTGGTGCTGGAATTGCCGGGTGTGAGCCGCTTCGAAAGCAGCGTTCGCTGAATACCTGGCGAAACGCGGTCAAAAATGTGGGAGCGGGCTTGCTCGCGAAAGCGGTGTATCAGTGACAGATTCAGTGACTGATACTCCGCATTCGCGAGCAAGCCCGCTCCCACATTTGATCTGTGTACTGCCACCCAATCGTGTTTTTGCATTTTTTTCACACCCCATCCGGATAATCCTCAGCCTCCTGCGCGCGGACCTTTTGATCCTGTGCTATCCCCTAAAGCTGACTTTCTGGAAAGCGTAATGGCCGTGCCTCTCCCATCCGTAAAACCCACGTTTCGTTCACGCCTTGCCATGCGCTGGTATTCCTGGCTGTTCCTCTCCGGCGCGATCATTTACGGCGTGGCCTGGGCGATGCACTGGGACGACCGTGGCGTGTTGTGGCTGGCGGAGGGTTTCGAAACCCCGGCCGAGCGCCTGGAAAGCGTCTGGCTCCCGGACTACCACGCGGTGATCGACGCCAAGCTGCTGCCCGGCATGGAGAAGGACGAAGCCTCGGACCTCGCCTATAACCCGCTGACCAAGACCCTGTTCTCGGTGATGGGCAAGAACCCGTTCCTGGTTGAACTGACCCTGCAAGGCGACGTGCTGCGCAAGATGCCGCTCAACGGCTGGAACAACCCGGAAGGCGTGACCATGATGGAAAACGGCCTGATGGCCGTGGTCGATGAGCGCCAGCACAGCCTGACCATCGTCAAGGTCGACCCACAGACCCAGCAGTTGAACAAAGCCGACTTCCCGTCCTATGACCTGGGCCCGTCCAAGGACCAGAACAAAGCCTTTGAGGCGGTGACCTGGGACAAGCGCAACCAACAGCTGATCCTCGGCGAAGAACGCCCACCGGCCCTGTTCACCTGGAAAAGCGACGGCAGCCAGACCCTCTCCGGCGCCAAGCAAAAGCTCGCCAGCACTGAACTGGACATGCGCAACCTGTCGGCGCTGACCGTCGACCCGCGTACCGGCCACCTGCTGGCGCTGTCGGCGGACTCCCATCTGTTGCTGGAACTGGACGAGAAGGGCGAGCAGGTCAGCTTCATGACCTTGCTCGGCGGCTTCAATGGCTTGAAGAACACCATCCCGCGTGCCGAAGGCGTGACCATGGACGAGAACGGCACGCTGTATATGGTCAGCGAGCCGAACCTGTTCTATCGCTTCGAGAAGCAAGCGCAGTAGTTCGATTACGTCAGATTTTTCTCTATCTGCGGCATCCGCCAGACACCCGGGGCGTTTAAGTTTAAATTCAGGCGACCGTGATATTCATTCGCCAGTTTTTACTCTGAGCCCCGCCCGATGCGTCGACTTGCCCGCCCCAAACCTGCTTTTTTTATCCTGATCCTGATCGCCCTGGTGGCGTGCGGTGTGGTTGCCCAGCAATTGCGCCTGTTCGAGCGTGCCTGGTTCAACTGGCAATCCTGGCGCAATCCCGCCGGGGAGCACTCCATTGGCCTTGGGGATTACCGGGTGGCCCTGGAGGCGCAGGTGATCGACGGCCTCAACGATGATGTCTCGGCACTGACCTTTGATCCGGTGCGCAACAGCCTGTTTACCGTGACCAACAAGAACGCTGAGCTGGTCGAACTGTCCCTGGACGGCAAAATCCTGCGGCGCATTGCGCTGGTGGGGTTTGGCGATGCCGAGGCCGTGGAGTACATCAGCGACAACACCTACGTGATCAGCGACGAACGCCAGCAGCGGCTGATCAAGGTCCACGTGGATGACGACACCCAATTCCTCGATGCCGCCGACGCCGAGCAAATGACCCTCGGCGTGCACTTGGGCGGCAACAAGGGCTTCGAAGGCCTGGCCTATGACTCGGTGGGCAAGCGCCTGTTTGTGGCCAAGGAACGCGACCCGATGCTGATCTACGAGGTCCACGGCTTTCCGCATTTCAAACCGGAAAAAACCTACTCGGTGCACGTGATCAACAACCCCAAGCGCGATGCCGGGTTGTTTGTGCGCGACCTGTCGAGCCTGCAATACGACGAGCGTAGCGGTCATCTGCTGGCGCTGTCGGATGAGTCATTTTTGGTGCTGGAACTGGATATCGACGGTCGCCCCCTGAGCAGCCTGTCGCTGCTCAAGGGGCGCCATGGCCTGAAGCAGCGCGTGCCTCAGGCCGAGGGGATCGCCATGGACAACGACGGCACGTTGTACATGGTCAGTGAGCCCAATCTTTTCTATGTATTCAAAAAAACCAAGTCTTGAGTCATGTGCAGAACAAATGTGGGAGCGGGCTTGCTCGCGAATGCGGTGTATCAGGCAGTAATTCAGGCACTGACACACCGCATTCGCGAGCAAGCCCGCTCCCACATTGGATTTTCTCTGTATTTGGAATTGTGTCTCTTTTTGGAGACTAGGCGATGCCCAAGGCAACCATTTTCTTGTACAAGGTCGACCGACCCAGCCCCAGCCGCTTCGCCGCCTCCACCACATTCCCCTCACAGTGCTTCAACGCCGCCCCAATCACCTGCCGATCAAACCGCTCCCGGGCCGCGCTGAAACTCTCGCCCTCAACGGTTTCTATCAAACTCTGCTCAACCGGGCTGAATGTACCAATTGCTGCGCGAATTTCACTGGCGTCCAGCACCAGGTCATCACTCAACAGTGCCGCCCGCTCCAGCACATTGCGCAGCTCGCGGATATTCCCCGGCCACGCATGCTGCGCCAATAACGCCAAGGCCTCGCGGTCCAGCTCATGCTGGCTGCGCAACTCCTCCAGAATCGCCTCGCTCAACGCCGGCAAATCATCCAGCCGCGCGCGCAACGGCGGCACCTGGATCGGCAGCACATTCAGCCGGTAATACAGGTCCGCCCGAAACTCCCCGCGCTTGATTGCCGCTTCCAGGTCCATGGACGTGGCCGCAATCACCCGCACATCGCTGTGGATCATCTCGTTGGAGCCCACCGGCTCGAACTCTTTCTCCTGCAACACCCGCAGCAATTTGCTTTGCAGTGGTAGCGGCATGTCGCCGATCTCATCCAGAAACAGCGTGCCGCCCTGGGCAATCTGCAACTTGCCGGGTCGGCCCTTGCGGTCGGCACCGGTAAATGCGCCGGGCGCCGTGCCGAAGAATTCCGCCTCCAGCAAATCATGCGGGATGGCTGCGCTGTTGATGCTGACGAAAGCTTTATGGGCGCGAGGCGATGCACCGTGAATCGCCTGGGCCAGCAGCTCCTTGCCGGTCCCGGTTTCCCCCAGCAGCAACACTGGCGACTCCGCGCTCGCACTGCGCCGCGCCCGACGTTTGACTTCCAGGCTGGCCGCGCTGGTGCCGATAAAGTGCGCGAAGTTGTATTTACTCTGCCGCGACCTCAGCAGCGACCGAGTGGAAGCCAGTTCCTGCTGCATGCTCAGGTAGCGCTCGATCAGCGGCGACAGGTTGCGCAGCTCATCAAACAACGCAAACCCGATGGCGCCGATCACCTTGCCGGCGTCGTCATGGATCGGCAGGCGCATCACCACCAGCGGGCCTTTGGGCGTGTCCTGGATATCCAGCAATATCGGCTGGTCGTTACGCACCACCTGGCGCAACAGGCTGTTGGAAATCACCTGCTCGCAGGGTTGCCCGATGGCTTCGTCGGCGCTTTTCAGGCCGAAGCGCTTGGCGTAGCGCTCGTTCATCCAGACGATGTTCGCGTCACCGTCGACAATCACCGTGCCTTCGCTGGACTGCTCGATGATCTCGAACAGCGACTGGATCGCCAGGCCGCGAACGTATTGGTAATCCTTGAGGCTGCCAGTGGTGCTCATGGGTGCGCCGCCGCGAGGAGTTCCCGGGTGTAAGGGTGTTGAGGCGCGGCAAACACTTCATCGCTGGGCCCGCGTTCCACCACCTTGCCGTCCTTGATCACGATCATGTCGTGGGCCAGGGCCCGCACCACCGCGAGGTCATGGCTGATAAACAGGTACGTCAGGCCGTACTTTTCCTGCAGCTCAAGCAGCAGGGCGACCACCTGTTTCTGCACGGTACGGTCCAGTGCAGAAGTGGGTTCGTCCAGCAGGATCAGCGCCGGCTTGAGCACCAGCGCACGTGCGATGGCGATGCGCTGGCGCTGGCCGCCGGAGAATTCATGGGGGTAGCGATGGCGGCTGGCAGGGTCCAGGCCCACGTCTTCCAGCACGCGAATCACTTGGGCTTCGCGGTCCTTGAGGCTGCACGGCGCATGCACTTCCAGGCCTTCGCTGATGATCTGCGCCACCGACATCCGCGGGCTGAGGCTGCCGAACGGGTCCTGGAACACCACCTGCATCTGCTTGCGCCACGGTTGCATCTGCTTTTGCGTCAGGCCGTCGAGGGCCTCGCCCTGGAAGCGAATCGCGCCGCTGGAATCCAGCAGCCGCAGAATCGCCTGGCCCAGGGTGGATTTGCCCGAGCCGGACTCGCCGACAATCCCCAGTGTCTTGCCGCGCTGTACCTCCAGGCTGATGCCATCCACCGCTTGCAGGTACTGCTTGCGCCGGAACAGTCCGCCGCCCAGCGGGAACTGCACACTCAGGTTATCCACCTGCAACACCGTCTCCCGCGCCTCGTGATTCAAGACGATGCCTGCCGGTTCAGCATCCAGCAGCAGGCGGCTGTAAGGGTGCTGCGGGGCGCAGAACAGGGTTTCGCAATCCGCCTGTTCGACAATTTCCCCGGCCTTCATCACGCACACCCGCTGGGCAATGCTGCGCACCAGGTTGAGGTCGTGGCTGATCAGCAGCAGCGACATGCCCAGGCGTTGTTGCAGGGACTTGAGCAGCAGCAGGATCTTGCGCTGCACCGTCACATCCAGTGCAGTCGTCGGCTCATCGGCAATCAGCAGTTCCGGTTCACAGGCCAGGGCCATGGCGATCATCACCCGCTGGCGCTGGCCGCCGGAGAGTTGGTGGGGGTAGGCCTTGAGGCGTTCCCGGGGCTTCTGGATGCCCACCAGTTCGAGCAATTCGAGGATCCGCGCCTGGGCCTGTTTGCCGCCCAGGCCCTTGTGCAACAGCAGGGTTTCGCCGATCTGCTTCTCGATGCTGTGCAGCGGATTCAGGGACGTCATCGGCTCCTGGAAGATCATCGCAATCCGGTTGCCCCGCAGTTTTTGCAGGGTGGCGGGCGAGGCGCCGAGCAGTTCCTGGCCGCGATAGCGCACCGAGCCGGTGGTTTCGGTGCCGGCTTCGGGCAGCAGTTGCAGGATCGAATGGGCGGTCACCGATTTGCCCGAACCCGACTCGCCCACCAGCGCCAGGCACTCGCCGGGGCGCACGTCCAGGCACAGCTTGCGCACCACCGTCTGGCCGTTGAAGGCGACACTCAGGTCGCGAATCTCGATCAGGTTTTCAGTCATCTCAACGGCCTTCATGAGCGTGGGTCGAAGGCGTCACGTAACGCCTCGCCGATAAACACCAGCAACGACAGGATCAGCGCCAGGGTGAAAAACGCGGTCAGCCCCAGCCACGGCGCTTGCAGGTTCTGCTTGCCCTGGGCGATCAGCTCACCCAGTGACGCGCTGCCGGCGGGCATGCCGAAACCGAGGAAATCCAGGGCGCTCAGGGTAGAAATCGCCCCGGTCAAAATGAACGGCAGGTAGCTCAGGGTAGCGGTCATCGCGTTCGGCAGGATATGCCGGCGGATGATCTTGCCGTCCCCCAGGCCCAACGCCCGCGCGGCCTTGACGTACTCCAGGTTGCGCCCCCGCAGGAACTCGGCGCGCACCACGTCCACCAGGGCCAGCCAGGAAAACAGCGCCATGATCCCCAGCAGCCACCAGAAATTCGGTTCGACAAACCCTGACAGGATGATCAACAGATACAGCACCGGCAGTCCGGACCACACTTCCAATATTCGTTGCCCGAGCAAGTCGACCCAGCCGCCGTAATATCCCTGCAAGGCACCGGCGGCGATGCCGATGGCGGCGCTGATGGCGGTGAGAGCCAGGGCAAACAGAATCGACACCCGGGCACCGAAGATCACCCGCGCCAGCACGTCGCGGGATTGGTCATCGGTGCCCAGCCAGTTCACGCTCGATGGCGGGCTGGGGGCAGGGCGGGTCAGCTCATAGTTGGGGGTGTCGTCGCTGAACGGGATTGGCGGGAACAGCATCCAGCCGCCGTCCTTCTTGATCAGGTTCTGCACGTATTCACTGCGGTAATCCGCCTGGAACGGCAGTTGCCCGCCGAACTCCTGCTCGGTGTAGCGCTTGAACACCGGGAAATACAGCTCGTTCTGGTAGCTGAGCACCAGGGGTTTGTCATTGGCGATCAACTCGCCGCCGAGGGTCAGGATAAACAGGCCGATAAACAGCCACAGCGACCACCAGCCGCGGCGGTTTTTCTTGAAGCGTTCAAAGCGCCGACGGGCCACGGGAGAGAGCTTGAGCATCAGGCGTTCCTCGCGGCGAAGTCGATACGCGGGTCCACCAGGGTGTAGCAGAGGTCACCGATGAGTTTTATCAAAAGGCCAAACAGCGTGAAGATAAACAACGAACCGAACACCACCGGATAATCCCGTGAAACTGCAGCTTCGTAGCTCATGCGACCGAGGCCGTCGAGGGAGAAGATCACCTCGATCAGCAGCGAGCCGGCAAAGAACACCGCGATAAATGCCTGGGGAATCCCCGAGATCACCAGCAGCATGGCATTGCGAAACACATGCCCGTAAAGCACCCGGCGTTCACTCAAGCCTTTGGCCCGGGCGGTGACCACGTACTGGCGGGTGATTTCATTGAGGAACGAGTTTTTCGTGAGGATGGTCAAGGTGGCGAAGCCGCCGATCACCAGGGCGCTGACCGGCAGTACCAGGTGCCAGAAGTAATCGGCGATCTTGCCGACGGTGCTCAACTGGTCGAAGTTTTCCGAGACCAGCCCGCGCACCGGAAACCAGTTCAACGAAGTGCCGCCGGCGAACACCACGATCAGGAACATCGCAAACAGGAACGCCGGCATCGCATAGCCAATCACGATCGCGGTGCTGCTCCACACATCAAAACTGCTGCCATGGCGCACCGCCTTGCGAATCCCCAGCGGGATCGACACCAGGTAGGTGATCAAGGTGGCCCACAGGCCGAGGGAAATGGTCACCGGCATCTTTTCGAGGATCAGGTCGGTCACGCTTTTGCCACGGAAGAAACTGTTGCCGAAGTCCAGCTGGGCGTAGCTCTTGAGCATCAGCCACAGGCGTTCCGGCGCGGGCTTGTCGAAGCCGTATTGTTTTTCGATGTCCTTGATCAGTTTCGGGTCCAGGCCACGGCTGGCCCGGGAGCCGCTGCTGAGGCTTTCGGCAGACGAGCCGCCGACGCCACCGCCGCCGATACCTTGCAGGTGGGCGATGGCCTGTTCCACCGGCCCGCCGGGCGCGGCCTGCACGATAACGAAATTCACCAGCAGGATAATCACCAGGGTGGGAATGATCAGCAGCAAGCGCCGCACGATATAGGCAAACATCAGCGGGCTCCCGGGCGTTTGGTCAGTTCGGCTTTCATCTGCTCGTTAGTGAGCGGTGTGGGGCTGATTTCCCACCAGGTTTCCAGGGCCTCATCGGTCTTGGCTTCCACGGCCGGGCGGCCGAAGCGGTTCCACCACGCGGCGGAGGTGCCCGGCGGGTAGTAGTTGGGGATCCACAGGTAATTCCATTGCAGCACGCGGTCCAGGGCGTGGGCGTAACTGAGCATCAGCGACTGGGTATCAGCCTTGACCAGGCCGTTGATCAGGCTGTCGACGGCCGGGTCTTTCAGCACCATGTAGTTGTTGGCGCCGGTATCAAACGCGGCGGCCGAACCGAAGTAGTTGTACAGCTCCATCCCCGGCGAAGTGGTAACCGGGAAGCCGGTGACGATCATGTCGTAGTCCCGGGCCATCAGGCGGTTGACGTATTGCGAGGAGTCAATGCGGCGGATGTTGAGGGTGATGCCGATCTGCGCCAGGTTGCGCTTGTACGGCAACAACAGGCGCTCAAGGCCGTTCTGGGCGTTGAGGAAGGTGAACTCCAGCGGCTCGCCCTCGGCATTCACCAGCTTGTCACCGTCGGGCTTCCAGCCGGCCTGTTCCAGCAGGGCCAGGGCTTGCAGCTGCTTGTCGCGGATCATCCCGGTACCGTCGGTGGTGGGGGCCTTGAACACCTGGGTGAAGACTTCGTCGGGAATCTGCCCGCGCAAAGGTTCCAGAATCGCCAGTTCCTGGGCATCCGGCAGTTGGGTCGCCGCCAGCGGGCTGTTGGAGAAGAAGCTCTGCTGGCGGATGTACATGTTGCGCATCATCTGCCGGTTGGCCCACTCGAAGTCCCACAGCATGGCCAGGGCCTGGCGCACGCGGCGGTCCTTGAACATCGGTTTTTGCACGTTGAACACGTAGCCCTGGGCCGGCTGCGGTGCCTCCTTGGCCAGGTGCGCGCGTTGCAGGCGGCCATCATCGAGGGCCGGGCCGTTGTAGCCGATGGAGTAGCCGGTGGCGGAGAATTCGCGGTTGAAGTCGTAGGCACCGCCCCGCAGGACCTGGCGCGCGACTTCGGTGTCGCCGAAGTATTCCAGGCTCAGGTGATCGAAGTTGTACAGGCCGCGGCTGATGGGCAGGTCCTTGCCCCACCAGTTCGGGTCACGCTTGAACGTGATGGTGTTGCCGGCATCCACCTTGCTGATGGTGTAGGGGCCGCTGCCGAGGGGAATCTCGTAGCCGCCGCCGTCGGCGAAGTTGCGGGTCTTCCACCAATGCTCGGGGAACACCGGCAGGGTCGCGACATCCAGGGGCAGGGTGCGGTTTTCGTTGCTGGAGAAATCGAAGCGCACCTGGCGCAGGCCTTCGACTTCGACGTGTTTGACGTCGGCGAACAGCGTGCGGTAGCGCAGGCTGCCCTGGGTCATCAGCAGGTCAAAGGAGTAACGCACGTCTTCGGCGGTGATCGGTTGGCCATCGGCGAAACGCGCCTTGGGGTTCAGGTAGAAACGCAGGGACAGACCGTCGTCTGACCGCTCCATCTTTTCCGCCACCAGGCCGTAGACCGTGTAGGGCTCGTCCAGCGAACGCAGGGCCAGGGGCGAATACAGCCAGCCATCGACCTGGCTGACCCCGATGCCTTTGTCGCCATAAGGCAGTACATGGTCGTAGCGCCCGATTTCGATCGCCGAACGCCGCAGGCTGCCGCCCTTGGGGGCATTGGGGTTGGCGTAGTCGAAATGGGTGAAGCCGGGTTGGTATTTGGCCGGCTCGCCGTACACGGTCAATGCCGATTGCGGCGCGGCGATCACGGCGGTGCTGGCCAGCAACAGGGCCAGGGTGGAGCAAAACAGGGTAGAAAAAGCGACTCGCATTATCAGCCTTGGGCGCCGGGTGAAGAGGTAAAGGGATTTGTACGCTATGCGCGTACGCCTCGCCAGTCATCACACTGTCACAGATGCACAACGGCCCACCAAAGGGTGGGCCGTTGTTTTAAACATTAGCGCGGACTGGATCAGTCCTGACGGCTGGTTACTTCCAGCAGGTGATAACCGAACTGGGTTTTCACTGGGCCTTGCACGGTGTTGACCGGGGCGCTGAATACGACGGTGTCGAATTCCTTGACCATTTGGCCCGGGCCGAACGAACCGAGGTCGCCGCCTTGACGGCTGGACGGGCAGGACGAGTTGGCTTTGGCAACTTCGGCGAAGTCGGCGCCGCCTTCGATTTGCGCTTTCAGTTCGTTGCACTTGTCTTCGGTGGCAACGAGGATGTGACGGGCGGTGGCTTTGGCCATGAGGGGTATCTCCTTGGGTAAAAATGCTGAGCGTACCGGATTCAGGTGGTTATTTCCTGGCAAAGTTCCCCTGGGTTGCCTGGACGGTCAGGATCGGGCCATTACGCCGCTGTGGGTCAGCCAATCGATAAACAGCGCAAACAGCTCCGCCTGGGAGTTGATTTCAAGCTTGGTATACAAATGCTTGCGGTGCATGCGCACGGTTTCCGGGGAAATGCCCAGCACCTGCGCGGTGGATTTCACCGAGTGCCCACGCAATATCAGGTGGGCGATTTCCCGTTCGCGCACGGTCAATACGCCGCTGCCAAAATGCATGAACGCCGCTTCAATCTGCTGATGCACCTGGGTCTGGGTGAAGGCCTCGTCGCTGATCACCTTGCACAGCCCGCCCGTGGTGCCGAAGCGGCGCAGCAGTTCGCGCACGATGGGTTGGGCGGTTCGTTGCAGTGTCAGTTGTTCGTCGCTGAACTGGCCGGCACTCAGCCCCTGGAACATGCACAACGAAATCTTGCTGTTGGGGCACAGGTCGACGATGTAGTAGCTCTCTTGGGCGCCGCCGCTGCGCAGGTAGTAGGTTTTGTAGTACTCGCTGTTGAAGAAATCGTCCGGGGCGATCTGCGCCAGGTGGTAGAAACCTTCGGCCAGGCCCTTGTCTACCGCGAGGCAGAACGGGTCCAGCAGGTAGCCCCGGGAGAAGTAACGGTTGATGATCTCTTCGTAGTGCGGCCGGGGGATGCCTTGCTGGTAGAGCAAGTGTGGCGCCTGGCCCTGGCGCTCCAGGCTGATCATCATCGATTCGATAGGGGTCAGCGCACTGAGGGCGCAGGCCAGGTGTTCAAGGAATGACGCTTCGTCGACGCTGGCGAAGGCGTGGGCCAACGCACCATTCCAGGCGTCAAGCACCTGGAAGGACGGGGCAGGGCAGTGATCGGCATGCTCGTTCATGCCGGCCAGTCTACCCGCCGGCCAGGGCCCCGGCAAAAGCACCGGGGCGCCCAGGCTCATCGGCCTTGATACTCGCCGCTCTGGCGCAGCTCTTCGGCGGTGTCGAGGATGCACTGGCGCAGGATTTCCACCACTTGATCCACCTGGGCATGGGTGATGATCAGCGGCGGCGACATCACATTCAGGTGGCCAATGGGCCGTACCAGCAAGCCTTTGGCCTGGGCCCGCAGGTGGATCTTCTCGCCGATGTTCACCGCGTCCGGCAGCAGCGCCTTGGTGTGCTTGTCGGCGACGAACTCAATGCAGGCCATCAGCCGCTGGCAGCGCACATCGCCCACCAGCGGCAGGTTGGCCAGGGTTTGCAGGCGCTGTTCGAGGTACACGCCGACGTCTTCGACGTGGGCCAGCAGGTTTTCCCGCTCGATGATCTCGATGTTCTTCAGCGCCGCCACGCAACTCACCGGGTGGCCGCTGTAGGTGAAGCCGTGGGTAAAGCAGCGGCCCTTGCCCGGCTCGCCGATCACTTGCCAGATGCGCTCCGAGAAAATACACGCGCCCAACGGCAGGTAGCCGGACGTCAGGCCCTTGGCGGTGGTGATGATGTCCGGTTGCATGTCGAACACTTCCTGGGAGGCGAAGAATTTTCCCAGCCGGCCGAAGGACGTCACCACTTCATCCGCCACGTAGAGCAGGTCATAACGTTGGCAGACTTCCCACATGCGCCGGTGGTAACCCTTGGGCGGAATGATCACGCCGCCCGAGCCCATGATCGGTTCGGCAAAGAACGCGGCCACTTTGTCGGCGCCGATGGTCAGGATCTTGTCTTCGAACTCATCCACCAGGAAATCGAGGAACTGCGCCTCGCTCATGCCCTGCGGCGCCCGGTAGTAGTTGGGGCACGAAATGTGGTGGAACAAGTCGCTCATGAAATCGAATTCCGGCGCGCGGTCGGCGGCCTTGTTGCCGATGGACATCGTGAGGAACGTCGAGCCGTGATACGCACTGAAGCGCGAGATGATGTGTTTCTTCTCATGCTTGCCGCGACTGTTCTGATAGAACTGCACCAGACGATAGGCGGTATCGACAGCCGTGGAACCGCCGGTGGTCAGGAACACATGATCAAGATCGCCGGGAGCCAGGCTGGCAAGCTTGGCGCACAGTTCGATGGCGGTGACGTTGGCCATGTCGCAGAACGGGTTGGAGTACGCCAGCTGGCGAACCTGGTTGGCGATGGCGTCTGCCATTTCCTCGCGGCCCAGGCCGATATTCGTACACCACATGCCGCCGACCGCATCCAGGTAGCGGTTGCCGGCGGTGTCGTAGATGTAGGCGCCGTCACCCGCCGCGATATTCAGTGAGCCTTGTTCACGGTGTTCGTCGAACATATGAAAACCGTGCATGTAATGGGCCTTGTCGGCGGCGTCCAGTTGGTCGTGGTCGAACTGGGCGAAAAAGTCAGGATTTGGCAGGGTCATGGCGTTTACCTTCAATGGCTGGGTTTCACTTGCCGGTCTTCACGGCATTCCAGGTACGGGTGATCAGGCGCACGGCGGCTTGGGACTGGCTTTTCTGGGTGAACAAGCGTTGCATCGTCGCCGAGTCCGGGTAGATGGCCGGGTTGTCGCGTATATCGGCATTTACGAAGGGCTTGGAGGCCAGGTTGCTGTTGGCGTAGTGAATGGTGTTGCTGACGCCGGCGATCACTTGCGGTTGCAGGAGGAACTCGATGAACTTGTGGGCATTCGCCACATGGGGTGCGTCGGCCGGGATGTAGAAGTTATCGAACCAGATCAGCGAGCCTTCCCTTGGGATGAAGTAACCCAGGTTGACCTTGGCCCCGGCTTCCGCCGCCCGGGCCTGGGACGTGGCGTAGTCGCCGGACCAGGTGGTGGCCATGCACAGCTCGCCATTGGCCAGGCCGTTGATAAAGCCGCTGGAGTCGAATTTGCGGATGTACGGGCGCACGGCCATCAGCACATCCTGAGCGGCCTTGAGGTCTTTGGGCGCCACGCTGTTGGGGTCCAGGCCGAGGTAGGTCAGGGCCAGCGGGATCATGTCGGTGGGGGAGTCGATGAAGGTGATGCCGCAGTCGGCAAAGCGCGAAATGATCTTGGGGTCGAAGATCATCGCCAGGGAACCAATGGGCGCATCCGGCATGCGTTCCTTGATCTTGTCGATGTTGTAGGTCACGCCATTGCTGCCCCAGGTGTAAGGCGCGGAATAGGTCACGCCCGGATCATGGGTTTCCAGGCTTTTCAGCACTTGCGGGTCGAGGTTGTTCCAGTCCGGCAGCAGCGCTTTGTTGAGGGGCTGGAAGGCCTTGGCCTTGATCAGCAGCGGTACCAGTGAAGCGTTGAGCACCACCAGGTCATAGCCCGAACGCCCGGAGAGCAGCTTGCCCTGCACGGTTTCGTAGGAGTCGTAGGTGTCGTAGATCACCTTGATGCCGGTGGCTTTCTCGAAGTCGGCGAGGGTGTGTTCCCCGATGTAATCGGCCCAGTTGTAGATGCGCAAGGTGTTGCCCGGGTCGTCAGCGGCCTGGCTGACGGACGTTGATGCAAGCAAGACAGCGCTGAACAGGGCGATAACGGCTTTATGCATGGCGAACCCACCTTGATGTTGTGCTTGTTGTCAGGCCGAGGGGCTGATCGCACTTTCAGGCAGGTGGCGGGTGGGGCGCCATACCCCGTTCGGGTAGGAGGCGGTCAGGGCAGTACGATGTAGTCGTTTCGCGTGATGACCGGGCGGTGTACGCCGCGTTCCAGGTGGATGTAGCGCCCGTCTGCCAGGTCGATGGGCAGGCAGTCGTCGATATCCAGTACGCCATCGGTGTGGGATTGCGTCCAGTGCGTGAGCATCTGCTGTTTGCCTTGGGCTGCCGCCTCCCTGGCCGTGCGCGCAACCACCAGCAGGTAGTGGTGTGCCTCGCCAAAGACGTTCGATTCATACCCGCCCAGGTTGATGAAGTACAGGCGCGGCGCCCCGGCGTTCGGCGCCAGGTGGCTGAGCTGGACTTTCCAACCGTCAACGCCATCCACCGTCATCCAGGAGTCGATATGCACACCTTTCTGGCTGCCGAACCAGCCCTCGCGCAGTTGCGGGTAGGCGGCTTCCAGGGTGTCGGCGACGGCGAACACCACATCATGCACTTCGATTTTCGCCCGGGGGTGCTTACCCCCCAACATGACCACAAACAGCATTGCAGGCCCTTTCTATGGCTGGGATGGAAAGGGCCACCTTCCTTCGATTGAACCCTTTTGTCCAGTCGGTGCCACACTGTTAATTCGCAAATTCATCAGGAGGTTGTCATGCGCACCATTGATCTGGCCGGCGTACCCGTCCCTGTCATCGGCCAGGGGACCTGGCGCATGGGCGAGGATCCCGGCAAGCGCAGCGCCGAAGTGGCCGCGTTGCAACTGGGTATCGATGAGGGCATGACCCTGATCGATACCGCTGAAATGTATGGCGAAGGCGGTGCCGAAGAAGTCGTCGGCGAGGCGATTCGCGGCAAGCGCGACCAGGTGTTCCTGGTCAGCAAGGTGTACCCGCACAATGCCAGCCACAAGGGCATTCCACGTGCATGTGAGGCCAGCCTCCAGCGCCTGGGCTCCGACTACATTGATCTGTATCTGTTGCATTGGCGTGGGCAATACCCCCTTGAAGAAACGGTAGAAGCCTTCGAGCGCTTGCGTGAGGCAGGCAAGATCGGTCGTTGGGGTGTGTCCAACTTTGATGTGGCAGACCTGCAGGAGCTGGCTTCCCCGGCCTGTGCCACCAATCAGGTGCTCTACAACATCGAGGAGCGCGGCATCGAGTTCGACCTGCTGCCATGGTGGCAGCAACACAATTTACCCTTGATGGCCTACTGTCCCATCGCCCAGGGTGGCGAGCTGTTGGCCAGCCCGACCCTCAAGCAAATTGCCCGTCGCCACGAGGTCACACCCGCCCAGGTTTCCCTGGCCTGGGTCTTGCGCCAGGACGGTGTGATCGCGATTCCCAAGGCGGTTACGCCAGAGCATGTCCGGCTCAATGCCGCAGCGGCGAAGCTGGTGCTGGATGAGCACGACCTGGACGCGATTGACCGGGTTTTTGGGGCGCCGAAGCGCAAGCATCCGCTGGCGATGGTCTAGTGGCCGACAGAAACGGTGCCGTCCATGGCGATGCCGTTTCTGTTTCGGTGGCTGCTTAGCCGGCTACCGGGCTGCGCCAGTCATCAGAGCCAGAGGTACCGGAGACCTCATGGGTCCAGACGATTTTCCGGTAAGTGAAATACACATCCTCCAGGTGCGTGAAGTGTGCGTTGTTCGGGTCTTGGCAGTTGGGCATCCGTGATTGGATGTCCACCAGGATCGCGTCTTCCAACTCGATGGTGAAGTAGTGTTCCTGGGTTCCGGCTGAAGAGGTTCGGTACCACTCAAGGCGGCACTTGACCATTTCCCCGGAGGTCAATGCGCTGAACAGCAATGGCGACGATTTATCGAATACCTTGCTGATCATCAGGGGCTTGTGCACACGCTGGCCGGTGGGCTGGCCGGATTGCGGGTCACGGGGAATGATCACCTGATGCTGGAATGCTTCCACCAGGATCTGGTCTTCATGGCCTTCCTGGTAAATGTTGCCGACCGAGTCCTGGGTGAACGTGCCTGCCGTGATCAAGCCTTGCTTGGTGCCGGTGATGGATAGATACGCGGGTGTTGGCATGACGGTTTTCCTTGCCTGATAAATGAGGTCGTCCCGGCCGACGGACTTGCCGGCCGGGTAATGCTCGATATCAAGAAGCGTGCCGGAAAGTTCGAGCGTCAATGAAAGCAGGGGGTTAAGGTTTTATTGGTTTTAATTTTGAACGGCATTAAAGGTTTTAATTCGATTTAGTTGTATTTGTTTGCGCAGGGGTGTGCAGTTAGTTGCTCATGTTGATGGGCGTTGTTATTCGCAGAGTTCACCTCATTCATGATGATGCCTGGCGCCTTGGCTGCGCAAATTCTTGCGCGTCGGCGATTTTTCTATTCTTGTAGGAAACTCCTTAACTGCTATTTGGTGGCTTGAACAATGCTTTTTGCATGGATAAGGTTCGTGCTCTTCTCGTAGGGAAGGCAAACTTTAATCAATGTCCTGATGTGCGCTTGAATGGCCATTAGTTCACTGAACATGTTCAGGAAAGTAAAGTGCGGCCCATAATGGTTTACTCAGACAGGCTTTCCGATTATTACCTCGAACTTGCGCAGGCACCCAACTCGAAAACGAGTTATGCGGGGGCCGATATGCGTTTTTCGACCGAGTATGAGGCGCTTGAAACTGAACTGGGCAAGGCGCACTCCATTCACGGAAACAGTCAGCCTGACTGGCAATGGGTCGTGGAAAAAAGCGAGGCGCTGTTACGCCACCAGTCCAAGGACTTGCGGGTCGCTGTCTGGTTGACCTGGGCCTTGCATCAGCGCGAGTCCTTCCCCGGGCTACTCGCAGGCCTCGGATTGCTGCGCTACCTCTGTGAGCATCATTGGGCGGTCGTTTATCCGGGCAAGCTGCGTACCCGCAGTGCCGCCTTTGGCTGGCTGCTCCCGCGCCTCGAGCAGGTGCTTGCACAACCTGTTTCGCTCAAGGATCAGCGGCCCTTGTTCCACTGCATGCTCGAACACCTGGCGCGGCTGGACGAGTTGTGGACCGAACACCTTCTCGAAGATGCGCCACTGTTACTGCCGGTTCGCAGGCAGCTGTCGGACCGATTGCAACAGTCCACCGAAAGCGAACCTCCAGCAGGCGGTAGCACAGGGGTGATCGCCCATATCAGGCAGGTCGCGACTCAGTTGATGGCGCCCGAGCCCATTGTGGAAAACGAAAAGGACGCCCACAAGCTGCTGCGCACGCTGCAGGAACATGCCCGGCCCTTGTCGGCCTGGTGGCAGCGCCAGAATGCCGCTGACCTGCGCGCACTGCGTCTGAACCGAACGTTGACCTGGCTGACGATCACCAGTCTTCCGGACTGTGACAGCGAACAGGTAACGCCTTTGCGCGGGCCGGCGCCCGACAAGCTCAAGCGGTACCAGGAGCGCTTTGCCCAAGGGCAGCATACCGACCTGCTGCTGGAGCTTGAGGGCAGCCTGGCCGGAGCACCTTTCTGGTTCGACGGCTTGTACCGGGTGTGGGAGTGCCTGCAGGCACTCCAGGCCGACCTGGCCATGACCGAGCTGGAAGTGCACTTCGCGCTGTTGCTCCAGCGCTTGCCGGGGCTTGCACAGCTGCGCTTCCACGACGGAACACCCTTCGCCGACGACGTCACCCGTGGCTGGATCAACACCCAGGTTGCCCGCCATTTGCAAGCCCCGGTTCCACTCAGGTCGGCACCTGATGCCCCGGCTGCGCCTTGGGACAAAGCGTTGCACGACGTCATGCCCGTGCTGCGCAAGGACGGGTTCAAGGTGGCTGTGCGGTCCCTCAAGCAGGGCATGCAAACCGCAACAGGTGATCGTGCCCGGTTTCATTGGCGGCTTGGCCTGGCCAGGTTGTGTTTGCTGGCAGGCAAGCATGACCTGGCCAAAGTCCAGCTCGATCACCTGGACCACGAGCTGCAGCACTCAGGCCTGCAGCGCTGGGAGCCCGAGTTGGCGGTTGAAGTGCTGCAGCTCTTGCATGGCTGCTGTGACGTATTGCCCCAGAGCCATTCCGTGCGTGAGCGCAAGGAAGATGTCCATCGCAGGCTGTGCCACTTCGATCTCGAAGCGGTACTTGAATAGGCTTTCGAGCCCCCCGAAAAAGGAGAAACACCATGGCGAAAGAAGGTTCGGTAGCCCCCAGGGAACGCATCAATATCACGTTCAAACCCGCCGTCGGCACTGCGCAGGAAGAGGTCGAGCTGCCGTTGAAATTGCTGGTGCTTGGTGACTTCACCCAGCGTGAAGACCTGCGCAAGCTCGAAGACCGCAAGCCCGTCGGCATCGACAAGAACAGCCTCGACGAGGTGCTGGCCAAGCAGGCCTTGGGCCTGGCCTTGAGCGTCCCCAACCGGCTGCAGGATTCAGCCGAACCTGATGAGTTGGCGATCCGGGTCAGGATCAATTCGATGAAGGACTTCAATCCTGCACAGCTGGTTGAGCAGATACCCGAGCTGAAAACGCTCATGGACCTGCGCGATGCACTTGTGGCGCTCAAGGGGCCGCTGGGCAACACGCCGAGCTTTCGAAAGGCCATTGAAAATGCCCTCGCCGATGACGATTCGCGCAAGCGGGTATTGGCTGAATTGGGGCTGGACAGCTCCGCCGTATGACTCTCTCAGTTAAAAGGACACTGACACCATGACTACCAGCCAAAGCCCGTTGCATGCGCCCATCACGGATGAGTACAGCATTCTCGACAACATCATTGCCCAGACCCGCCTCAACGCCGACGACGAGGCCTACAGCATTGCAAAGCGTGGAGTCTCGGCATTTATCGAGGAGCTGATCAAGCCGCAAAACAAGGGCGAGCCGGTCAAGAAGCGCCTGGTTGACCGGATGATTGCCGAGATTGACGCAAGGCTCAGCCAGCAAATGGATGAAATCCTGCACCATCCCGACTTCCAGGCACTGGAGTCTTCCTGGCGTGGCCTGCAGTTGCTGGTTGATCGCACCAATTTTCGTGAAAACATCAAGATCGAACTGCTCAGCGTCTCCCGCCAGGACCTGCTGGATGACTTCGAGGACTCACCGGAGGTGACTCAGTCCGGACTCTACAAGCACATCTACAGTGCCGAATACGGTCAGTTCGGCGGCCAGCCCGTAGGGGCAATCATCGCCAATTATTTCCTTTCCCCCAGTGCTCCCGATGTCAGGCTGATGCAGTACGTTTCCAGCGTGGCCTGCATGGCTCATGCACCGTTCATTGCGGCGGCCGGCCCTGGCTTCTTCGGCCTGGAGAGCTTTACCGGCCTGCCTGACCTCAAGGAC
This sequence comes from Pseudomonas sp. K5002, assembly GCF_013386655.1. Classification (NCBI taxonomy): domain Bacteria; kingdom Pseudomonadati; phylum Pseudomonadota; class Gammaproteobacteria; order Pseudomonadales; family Pseudomonadaceae; genus Pseudomonas; species Pseudomonas sp. K5002. The sequence continues at coordinate 23,933 of NZ_JACARK010000011.1, forward strand.
CTGAAGGACCATTTTGAAGGGCCGCAGTTTGCCAAATGGCAGAGTTTTCGCCAGAGCGAAGATGCCCGCTACATCGGCCTCACCGTACCGCGCTTTCTATTGCGTACGCCGTACGATCCCGTTGATTGCCCGGTCAAGACGTTCGCCTACCAGGAACATGTGGCCAGCAGCCACGAACACTATCTGTGGGGTAATACGGCGTTTGCCTTTGCTACCCGCTTGACGGACAGTTTCGCCCGTTATCGCTGGTGCCCGAACATTATCGGCCCGCAGAGTGGTGGTGCAGTGGAGGACTTGCCGCTGCATCACTTTCACAGCATGGGCGAGATCGAAACCAAGATTCCTACCGAGGTGCTGGTATCCGACCGACGCGAATACGAGCTGGCGCAAGAGGGCTTCATTGCCCTGACCATGCGCAAGGGCAGTGACAATGCAGCGTTCTTTTCCGCCAGTTCGGTGCAAAAACCCAAGTCTTTTGGAATCAGTGCCGAAGGCAAGGCTGCCGAGCTGAATTACCGGCTCGGTACCCAATTGCCGTACATGATGATCGTCAATCGCCTGGCCCACTATCTCAAGGTGCTGCAGCGTGAACAGCTGGGGTCGTGGAAGGAGCGCACCGACCTTGAGCTGGAACTCAACAAATGGATTCGCCAATACGTAGCCGACCAGGACAACCCCAGCACCGAAGTGCGTGGACGGCGCCCGCTTCGGGCTGCGCGCATTGTTGTCAGTGATGTCGATGGGGAGCCCGGCTGGTATCGCGTCAACCTGAGCGTTCGCCCGCACTTCAAGTACATGGGGGCAGACTTCACTCTGTCGCTCGTCGGCAAGCTCGATAAAGAATGAGCCGCCGCCACGTGATTAGCCAGAACCGCAGCCTTTTCGAGCGCCTGGAGTCCGGCGTAGGGCGCAGCCCGCAAGGTTGCGTCGTGGAATCCGTGGCGGGTCATCTGGCGAAAATGCTCAGCACCCGTGCGGGCAGTGTCCAGACGCTACCTGATTACGGGTTACCTGATCTGAATGACATGCGCCTCAGCCTGCATGACGCGTTGAGCCAGGCTCGGTTCCTGATTGAGCGCTTTATCCAGGCCTACGAACCCCGTCTGAAGGATGTCCGTGTCAAGGCATTGCCACAGGACCGTGACCCGATGGTGCTGGCTTTTTCCATCGAGGGGGCCATGGAAGTCAATGGCATGACGCAAGCGGTCGCCTTTTGCGCCAGCCTGGCTCACGGCGCACGGGTCGAGGTCAAACCGAATGTCGTTTAACCGCTACTACCAGGGCGAGCTGAGCGCACTGCGACAGTTGGGGCGACGCTTCTGCGAGCGCAACCCGGCACTCGCGCCGTTTCTTGGGGACGCTGGCCAGGACCCGGACGTAGAACGGTTGCTTGAGGGTTTTGCATTCCTCACCGGTCGCCTGCGGCAGAAGCTTGATGATCAATTGCCGGAGTTGAGTCACTCGTTGATGCATCTGCTGTGGCCCAACTATATGCGGCCGCTGCCGTCGTTCAGCATGCTGCAGTTTGATCCGCTCAAGCGCACAGGGCCGGCCATCAGGGTCGAGCGGGATACACCGGTGGAAAGCATTGCGATCGACGGTGAATGCTGCCGTTTTCGTACCTGTTACCCGACGCAGGTCTTGCCGCTGCAACTGGCCGCCATGGAGTACTCGGTACAGGGCGAGGGCGCTTTGCTCTGCCTGCGTCTGGAGATGACGGCCGAGGGCAACTTCAGTGAGCTGGAACTGAACTGCCTGCGTTTGCATCTCGCGGGGGAGCAGCCCGTCAGCCAGGCGCTTTACCTGGGGCTTTTGCGTCACCTGGACGGGTTCGAGTTGCAGCCTTTCGGGCGCGACGGGCTGCCGGTCATCGGCGCCGACGGCAAGCCTGTTTCATTGCGTCTGTCCAGCAACGATATCAGTCCTGTGGGCTTTTCCGAGGATGAGGCACTGATCCCTTATCCGTTGAATACCTTTCGTGGCTATCGCCATTTGCAGGAGTACTTCGCCTTTCCCGACAAATACCTGTTTGTCGATGTGAGTGGCCTTGGCGCGCTGAGCAGGTTGCCTATTGACGTACTCAAGCAGGTACATGGCGTGACGTTACGCTTCGACATGCGTGGTCGCGGTATTGAGCGAATGGCGCCTACCCTGGACAACGTGAAGCTGTACTGCACGCCCATCGTCAATCTGTTCAAGCACGACGGCGTACCGATTCGCCTGGACGGCAAGCAGGACGAATACCTGTTGTTGCCTGGCGAATACGCCAGGGGGAACTGCGGTGTATTTTCCGTCGACAAGGTCACGGGATGGCGGCCGGGAGGCCTCGGGTACCAGGAATATGTTCCGTTCGAATCGTTTGAGCACGATTTTGGCAGCGCCGCGCCCAGCTATGGCGTTCGCCAGCGGCCATCCCTGCAACATGCCGGCCTGGATACCTGGCTGAGTTTCGACCGGTGTCCAGTGCATGAACAGGAAACCCTGTCGATTGAACTGACCTGCACCAACCACAACCTGCCATGCCTGCTGCAGGTGGGCGATATCAATCAGGCGTGCGAACAGACGCCCGAGTTTCTCTCGTTTCGCAACATCACCGCGGCAACCCCCAGCTTTGCGCCACCCCTGGACAGTGACTTCCTGTGGCGACTGATCAGCAATATGTCGCTCAACTATCTGTCATTGACCGATATCAACGCCTTGAGGGTGATCCTCGAAACCTACGACCTGCCGCGTTATCACGACCGCCAGGTGGAAAAGGTCAGCAGGCGAAGGCTGGGCGCCCTCCGTTCGATCAGTCACCAGCCCGTAGACCGGCTGCACCGAGGCCTGCCATTTCGCGGCTTACGGGTTGACCTCACCATCGATCCTGAAGGCTACCTGGGGGAGGGCGACGTGTTCGTCTTTGCCTCGGTGCTCAACGAGTTCTTCGCGCTTTACGCCAGCCTCAACTCGTACCACGAACTGCGAGTCATCAGCACACAAGGAGACGTGTACCTATGGCCACCCCGGATGGGCCAGCAGCCCCTGCTTTAACCGCACTGTCCCGAGTGATTCGCGAGTACTCGGTGTTTCAGGCGGTTGCGCAGATTATCGAGCGCCTGCGCGAGGCGCATCCCTCGCTGGACGAGGATGCGCTCTACGATCAATTGGAGTTCCAGGCCAACCCAGGCTTTGGCTTTCCCGGCAACGACATTGATCGTGTGGAGTTTTTTGTCGAGCACGGCCATTTGCGGGCACGGCTTCGCCTCAATGTGCTGGGCCTGTTTGGTACAGGGTCACCGCTGCCGGCGTTCTATGGCGAGCAAGCCTTTGCCGAGGTAGCGGGCGGTAATCCGACGCGGGAATTTCTTGATCTTTTTCACCATCGCCTGCACCGGCTGATAGTGCCGATCTGGCGAAAATATCGTTATCAGGCGAGTTTTCAAACGGGCGCCCGCGATCCCTTTTCCGAGCAGATGTTTGCATGGGTGGGCCTGGGTGGCAGCGCGATTCGCAGCGCGGCTCAACTGAACTGGAAACGCCTGTTGCCCTACCTGGGGCTGCTGAGCCTGCGCGTGCACTCCGCCGCGCTGATCGAGACCGTGCTGCGTTATTACTTCAAGCACAACCGGCTGGTCATCGAGCAGTGGGTCGAGCGCAGGGTAGTGATCGACCAGGAGCAGCGCAATGACCTTGGTCGCGCCTATAGCTCGTTGGGTTCGGACCTGGTGCTGGGGGAGTGCCTTATCGACCGCAGTGGCATGTTCAGGGTTCATGTATTGGCACTCGACTGGCAGCGTTTTCACGAGTTTTTGCCCACCGGGGCGGGTTACGAGCCGCTGTGTGCGCTGGTGCGTTTTGCCGCCCGGGACCCCTTGGAATACGACGTGCGACTGGTGTTGGCGGCGGGCGAGGTCCGGCCGTTGCACCTTGGCGAGCACAACGTCTGCCGCCTGGGCTGGACCAGTTGGCTGGGGCATGAGCGGGCAGACGGCGTGGTCATCCTGGCCAGTAAAAATCATTAGGGATTGATGGATATGATGAATGTGGATCTGCAACAACTTATCCAGGCATTGACGGCGTCCACACGGCGCGACCTGGAACGCAGCGCCGAGCGTTGTGTCACCCGGGGCGGCGGCGAGGTCCTGGTGGAAGACTTGCTGCTGACGCTCCTGGAGCATCCCGAGGGTGTTCTTATGCGAGCGCTGCAGGATGCGGGCGTGGATGCCGGGGAATTGCAGGCCGTGCTGCAACCTCGGGTCGACCAGAGCGCGTCCCGCAATCCGGTGTTTTCGCCCGCCCTGGTGCAATGGCTGCAGCAGGCGTTGCTGGTTGCCCATCTGGAGCTGGGCCGACGGGAAGTGGACCATGGCGCCTTGCTGCTCGCCTTGTTGCGCAACCCGATGCAGCACGCTGGCAGCCGTTACCAGTCGGTGATGAGCACGCTTGATGCACCGCGTGTGCTCGGATTTCTCTTGAGTGAAAACGCGCAGGCGGCTCCAGCTGAGGCGGGGAGTTCCTTGCTGGAGCGCTTTACCCATGACCTGACTCGCCAGGCCCGGGACGGGAAACTCGACCCCGTGCTCTGTCGCGATAACGAAGTCCGGCAAATGATCGATACGCTCGCGCGGCGGCGCAAGAACAACCCCATTCTGGTGGGCGAGGCGGGTGTCGGGAAAACCGCGATAGTCGAGGGCCTGGCCCTGCGGATCGTCAGCGCGCAAGTGCCAGAGGTGCTCAGGAAGGTGCGCCTGCTGACCCTGGACATGGGCCTGCTGCAAGCCGGTGCCAGCATCAAGGGTGAGTTCGAGCGCCGCCTCAAAGGCTTGATCGATGAGGTCAACGCCTCGCCGCAACCGGTCATCCTGTTCATCGATGAGGCCCATACCCTGGTCGGCGCAGGCGGCTCGGCTGGCAGCTCCGATGCCGCCAACCTGCTCAAGCCAGCGCTGGCACGAGGTGAGTTGCGTACCATCGCCGCGACGACCTGGTCGGAGTACAAGAAGTACTTCGAGAAAGACCCGGCGTTGGCGCGGCGTTTTCAGCCGGTGCAGGTGCACGAGCCGACGGTTGACGATGCCGTGACGATTTTGCGTGGGTTGGTCCCGGTGTATGAGGCCAGCCACGGAGTCTACGTGCGCGATGACGCCGTGGTCGCCGCCGCGCAGTTGAGTGCCCGCTACCTGGCCGGCCGCCAGTTGCCGGACAAGGCTGTGGACGTGCTGGACACCGCTTGTGCCCGGGTGCGGATCAGCCTGGTCACGGCGCCGGACGAACTGCAGCAGTTGCGCGCCGAACT
>NZ_JACARK010000110.1:0-11868 GCF_013386655.1 Pseudomonas sp. K5002
GAAAACCCGGGGCGATTCATTCTCGGCGCTTTCATAAATGTCATCGTGTGTATGATTGCTGGAGATTTTAACGCAGGAACTGCCTGATGAAATGCTTCATTCAAGGCGAATATCGCGTCAAAGCGGACAAGATCCTGAAATGTTGGTTGTTCGATAATGCGTGTTGGAAAGTCAGCTTACTGATCGTGCCATAGGCCAGTGGAGCGTAGTCGTCTACTCTCCCTGGCCACCATCGACGGGTGTTCTGGCAGTTGAATGGCGCAGGCGTCTTCAGAACTGGTACTTGAGCCCCACCATCACGTTGCGCGGATCACCGCTGTAGTAGCTGTTGTAGAGGCCGTAGCCTGTGTAGTACTCGCGATCAAAGATGTTATTGAAATTAAGCGAGGCACTCAGGTGCTTATCGATGTCATAACGTGCCAACAAACCGACCACGGCAAAACTACCCTCCTTGGCCTCCGATTCCAGTGACTCGTTGACGAAGTATGTCTTGCCCTGCCAGATAACGTTGCCGCCAACCGTCAGGTCCTTGAGCGCACCGTTGAGCTTGTAGGTGCTTGCCAGCTTGAACTGGCGCTCAGGGCGCTGGGAGTCGATACGGTTGTGCTGCTCATCACGCGGCTGGGAATAGGTGAACCCGGTCAGTACCTGCCAGCCCGGCAATACTTCGCCGGAGGCCTGCAACTCAAAGCCCTTGGTGGTATTGGTCACACCCTCGTAAGCATCACGACCGTCGTCGGTGCTGCCTACGTACTGCGCAAAGTTGTCCTGCTTGGTCTTGAACACCGCGATGCTGGTGTTCAATGCACCGCCGTAGAACTCGGACTTGAGGCCAGCCTCGTAGTTCTTGCCGGCCATGGGTTCCAAGACTTTGCCGCTGATATCGATGTTGCTTTGCGGTTCAAAAATGTCGGTATAGCTGACATAGACCGAATGCTGCTCAGTCAGGTCATAGACCACGCCAGCGTAGGGGATGACCTTGCCGGTTTTCTTGGCATCATCATGGTCAGGGTTGGCCGGGTCAGAGTTATAACCCAGCTCGCCTTCGCGCTTGTAGTTGACGACGCGGCTACCTAGGATAACGGACAGATCGTCCGTAGGTTTGAGGCGCACCGCGCCAAAAGCGCCGACTTCCTTGATGTGATAATCCTGGGAGCTCCAGGTTACGTAGGACGTAGGGCGAGGCGCATTATTGCCCCAGTTGTCAAAGTCCACGCTCAGGCGCGCAGAGGTTGCATCGGCATTTTGCGAGAAGTAATCCGAGCGGCGGTCGCTGACATTAAGCCCCAGGATCAAGTCGTGGGTGCGACCGAGCAAGGAGAACGGCCCGGTGGAATAAGCATCCACCGAATCGGTGTTGATGACATAGGTCTTGTGGCTACGGAACAACTGGGCTTGACGGGTCGTTTGGTCTGGGTAAGGGCCCCAACCGATCAGGTTGCCTTGCAGTTGCTCGGTGTCGCCTTTCCAGTGGCTGGCTTCGACACGCAGCATCCAGTCATTGTCGAAATGATGCTCGACACCGCCAAAGTACTTGGTGCTTTCACTGTCGGCATAGGCCCATCTGGCCGCCGGGTTTTTCGAGCGGGAAAAATCGGTACGCGTGCCATCGGCGTAAAACAACGGCAACTGGCCAAAGCTGGAACCGTTGGAGTTGATCTTTTGATAGTCGATACCGCCATACACCATGGTGTTGTCGCTGATGTCGGCTTCACCGATGGCGTAGAACACGTTTTTCTTCGACGAGTAGTAATCGATGAAGGAGTTGGAGTCGTCGTACGCCGCGACGACCCGACCCCGCACTGCGCCGTTTTGCGTGAGGGGCCCGGACAGGTCCATCTCAGTGCGATAGCGATCCCAGCTACCGCCACTGCCAGACACGTACCCCTGGAATTCCGTGGTAGGACGCTTGCGCACTAAGTTGACCACGCCCGCCGGGCTGCCGACGCCGCTCATCAATCCAGTGGCGCCGCGTACGACCTCCACCCGGTCATAGATGGCCATGTCCCGCACACCCAGGCCGTTGGTGTTAGTGGTGAAATCTGAAGTAGGCACGCCGTCGTACTGGAAGCTATTCAGCGCGAAACCACGGGAATAGAAGTTGAAGCGCTCGCTGTCGTCATGCATCACCGACACACCGGGGGTTTGCCCCAATACATCAGAGATTGTGCCCAAGCTCTGATCAGTCATTTGTTGGCGAGTGATCACCGTCACTGATTGTGGTGTTTGGCGCAGGGTAAGCGGCAACTTGGTTGCCGTACTCGTCGCGCCCGTAGTGTAGGACCCGGAGTTCTCCGTCGTCACACCCAGCGCGTGCCCCTGAATCGTGGTTGCGCCTAAGTTGAGCGCGTCATCGCTGGCGGATGGGGCGATCAAATAACTGCCGTCGTCGACCTTCTGCACCTGCAGGCCGCTTTGGCCGATCAGGCTTTGCAGGGCCTGCTCCACGGTCATCTGGCTGTGCAGCGCCGGGGCTTGCCGGCCCTCGGCGATATCCGTGGCGAACAGCACATGGCTGCCGGTTTGTTGCGCCAGCGCATTGAGGGACTTATCCAGCGCTTGCGCGGGAATATCCAAGCGGTAGGTGGCGGATTGCGCATTGGCGGCCCCCGCCAGTAACAGGCTGGAAGCCAGTAATGCCAGACGTTGCACTCGCGTGTTCTTACCCATTGTGATCCCCAGTGATGAAAGTGCTCTCTATGGGCAATGGCGTATGACGCTGTAGGAATCTTGATGTCGTGTTGAAAATAATTCTTGTCTGTTAGCGAGTCTTGTTAAGAATCACGCGGCCATCGGCGGTACGTATCAGGCTCACCGGTAGAATCCGCGGCAGCATTTCGATCAGTGTCTCGACGCTTTTGCTGTCGAACTCCCCCGACAGGCGCAGTTCACCGGTGGCTGTATTGGCCACTTTAATACGCTGCTCGCGGTACTGCTGAAGGTCGCGCACGACCTCACTCAGTGGCGTACCGTCGAAGCGCAACTTACCCTGCTGCCAGGCCGTCAGCGCCTCGCGGCTTGCCGGTGCCACCGTGCCGACCCCTTCAGCGGTGGCACGCACCTGCTCGCCCGCCTTCAGCAGGCGTGGCGCGGTGTGGTCATTGTTGACCTCGACACTGCCCTCGATCACACCCACATCCACCCCACGCTCATCGCTGCGTAGATTGAATATTGTGCCTATGTCCCGCACTCGTACGCCCTGGCTACGCACAATAAACGGCGAATCGCCATGTACCACGGTGAACATCGCTTCGCCGTTCAGCAATTCCAATTGACGGCTGCGCAGGCGTTTTTCGATACGCAGATGAGCGCCGGAATTGAGCATCGCCAAGCTACCATCCTGCAAACGAACTTCCTGACGTTGGCCGATGGCGACCTGCACATCCTCCGTCTGCCAGGCCGGATCCAACTGCCACAAGCCACCTGCCAGCGCCAGGACCAACAATCCGGCACCCAGGGATTTCTGTTTGCTGCGGCGGCTTTTGGTGAAGGCTTTACCTTCGGCCAGCAAGGTTTCCTTGGAAGGCACGCGCTCACGCAAAGCGTCCGCGAACGGCTGCAGCAGATCGTTTTTGGGGTCACGGGAAGGCGAGGAATTCATGGGTTTTTCCGAAGGGCTCGGCGCGCCGGCTCCCAATGCTGACCGATGGTCTTCATGGCCCGCCCGAAATGCTGGGTCACCATGTTCACCGAAATTCCCAGCTCCTCTGCGATCTCCCGTTGCGACATGTCATGGATGCGATGCAGCAGGAATACCTGCCGCTGACGCACGGGCAACGCCTGGATGATGTCTAGCAACGCCGCCAGCTGCTGCTCGAAATCCAGCGCCTGGGCGCCGTCCCAATCGTCGACGCTCAGGTACTCGGGCACATGGCCATTTAAATGAGCCTGCCGCGTACGCTCGGCGCGAATACGGTCGATGGCGCGGTTGAACGCCGTTTTACGCAGGAACGCCAAAGGCGTGGCGATGGGGTCGCGGGGTGGTTTCTCCAGCATCTGCACGCACACTTCATGCATCAAGTCGCGTGCGAAGTCTCGGCCGTGGAAGCGACGCTTGATGTAGTCAACTAGGTCGTCGTAATGGAGAGCCAGGGCGGCCATCAGGGGGTGATGTGTGGGCATTCCGAGAACTGGCGTTTATGAGAATAGATCTCATCATAAAGGGTTGAGGGGGAGATAGCGAGGGGGAGTTCAAGGCTACTGCTGACGTGCCGATAAATTTCAGATTTAACGTAGAAGCGCACACTTCAATTTTGGCGAAGCGTTTTTACACACTCTGGGCCATTAGCGGTCGATCACGCCCAGCAGCTATTGGCCGATTTCTGCCTTTCGTGACAAGCAGCAATCGGCCAATAGCGGTGCCTCCGTCCAGAACCAGTTTCCACCCTTAGCAGTCACTCAAGCCGACCACTTTTTCTTATTCGCCTTATCTCTACCTTGTAAATTTGCTCGAGTCCGAAGCTCTTTAACCTCCCGAATCACCGTGCCAAGAATGCCGATCCCTTCATGAATCTGCTGCGTTGTCAGGCCGGCATAGCCCAAAATGAGTCCTGCCGATCGCTCGTATTCTACCGACGCTGGTTCGGCAAACAGCGGCGAAAGCGGATATACGCCAACCCCGCGTTCGAGCGCTATCGCCTGCAACGTCGGCTCATCCTGAGCGCGAAGCGCGGGTAGCGTTAATACGCCGTGTAAGCCCGCCGCCATGCCGGCCAGTTGCCCATATTCCGCCAGATGCTGTTCAAAAGCCTCCAGTAATGCCCTTCGCCGCAGTTCATTTTCCCGCCGCAGGCGGCGAACGTGACGCTCATAGGTTCCACTTTCGATCAATGAGGCGAGCACGTTTTGCTCCCAGCGCGGTGAGTGTCGATCGGTCAGCCGTTTGGCTTCACGGAAAACGTGAACCAACTCGCGTGGAAGAACCAGATAACCCAACCTGAGTTGCGGTGAGAGTGCCTTGGAGAACGTTCCGACATAAATGACGCGAGCATCTGCGTCCATGGATTGCAGTGCGTCGATGGGCCGCTGGCCATAGCGAAACTCGCCGCCGTAATCGTCCTCAATGATCCACGCGCGATGTCGCCTCGCCCAACTCAGCAGTTCGAGGCGACGTGCGACAGGAAGCACCGCCCCCATGGGAAACTGGTGCGACGGAGTGACAAAGGCCAGGCGCACGCGATCACCTTCCGGCAGAGCACTGGTATCCAGTCCAGAGGCATCGACGGGTATGGGCAACGCCGTCGCGCCCGTGGCCTCAAAGCAATATCTGGCCATGCGGTAGCCAGGCTCTTCGAAGACGAATGCATCTTGCGGGTTCAGCAAAAGCCGGGCGCACAGGTCAAGTCCTTGCTGCGAGCCATGCACTACGAGTATTTGATCCGCATCGCACGCCAGACCGCGTGCGCGTCGCAGATAACCTTGCAGCGCATTGCGCAAGCGCTCTTCCCCTTCGGGGTGGCCGTAAGCGAGGCTCGGTTGACGCTTGACTAGTTCGGAACGGTAGGCGCGCTGCCAACCCAGCGCCGGAAAATCCCTGGTAGCGACTGAGCCGTACCTGAAATCGATGCGGGCTTGGGGTGACGCCATGTTGTACGGCTTCATGATGGCCACTCGTTGCCCGTAAAGGGAAAGCACTGGCGGCAGTTCCTTTTGCTGCGCCGAGTCCCCTTGGGCATGCCCGGATTGAGTGCTGATTATGCTCGCTACCGTGGCGGCCTTGCCCACTGATGTCAGGACAAAGCCTTCGGCCGCCAGTTGCTCGTAAGCCGCCGTTACAGTGGTTCGCGACACGCCGAGTTCGGCCGCGATTGCCCGCGTCGACATGAGCCTCGTGCCGGCGGCAAGCGTGCCGTCTTCTATCTGCGCGCGCAGCCTGGCATAGATCCGACGTTGCGCGCCGCGGGAAAATGCATCCGGATTGGCTGAAAACTGGCCCATGGAAAAACCTCGAAACTGGCACTTTCGATGATGCAGATCGTGGTCGACATTATGGACTCCCAACAATCCGTAGTGAAATCCCATGTACATTCCCGAACACTTCGCAGAGCACCGCCCGGAACAGTTGCACCGAATTATCCGCGACAATCCGCTGGGCATCCTCGTGACTGAGGGTGAATCCGGCATGGATGCGGACCACATTCCCTTTGAACTCGATACCGGCCACGGAACATACGGGTTGCTGACCGCTCATGTGGCCCGCGCCAATCCTGTGTGGCAACGTTGCGCCGGCGGCACGCCTGTCATGGTGATCTTCAGGGGGGCAGAAGGCTACATTTCGCCCAACTGGTATGCGTCCAAGCACGAAACGCATCGCCAGGTTCCCACATGGAACTACGAGGTGGTGCATGTGCATGGCGTCATGCGCGTGATCTCGGAAGAAAAGCTCCTGCGCCGCACCCTGGCCCAGCTGACTCGCCACCAGGAGTCCAAGGAGATCAAGCCCTGGAAGATGGGCGATGCGCCGCGTGAATATCTGGACGAGATGGTGTCGAGAGTTGTCGGTATCGAGATCGAAATGCAGTGCGTTGAATGCAAGCGCAAGCTCAATCAAAACAAGTCGCACGCTGATCGCTTGTCTGCGATCGCGCACTTGCGCGAGCGCGGGCACGTTGAGCTTTCTTCGATAATGCTGGCCAACCTTGAGCAGCCGGATCAGGGGGCAGCACCGTGGACCTTGAGTTGACCACCACCACGATTCTGGTGACCTTCGCCGGAGTTTTTTTGATCTGCTTTATGAAAGGTGCCTTCGGTGGAGGCTTCTCCATTGTCGGCATTCCGCTGCTGTCGCTGGTGATGGATCCGCTCACAGCCGGCGGACTGCTAGCGCCGTTGTTTATCGCGATGGACCTGTTCGGCCTGCGTTACTGGAAGCCATCCACTTGGTCTAAACCCGACCTGGTGCTGTTGTTACCAGGTCTGATTGTCGGCATCGGTGTCGGCTATCTACTCTTTCGCGTCATGGATCACCGCGCAGTCGCGTTAGTGATGGCGGCGGTTACCCTGATTTTTGTCGGCCTCTGGTTCAAAACCGGTGGGGAAATCAGGGTCAGCCAGCGCTCATCGCTCAAGGCGGTGTCCGCAGGCGTCACCTCTGGGATCACGACTATGGTCGCGCATTCTGGTGGGCCACCATTAGCGATGTACCTGTTGCCGCTCGGTCTAAGCAAGAAAACCTATGCCGGCACCACCAGCATGTTCTTTACCGTAGGCAATCTGCTCAAGGCAGTGCCTTGGCTGCTGTTAGCCAGGCCCACCGGTAACGTGCTAAGCCTGATGGTCATCTGCCTGTTAGCAGTTCCAAGTGGTGTCTGGCTGGGCTGGCGACTGCACACCAAGCTGGATCAACGCCAGATGTACCTTGCCTGCTACTGCCTGCTCGTAGTCACGGCGGTAAAACTTCTGTGGGACGGCATAAGTGGCTATATCGTCTGAAAATGCCTCACCACTATGAGGCCCAACGTTACGGCCATTATCCGACTGGCTGCCAACGGAATGTTAGCAGTCAGAGGCCGTTCAAATGGCCTGTGACACTAGGATGCTCTGCTCGGCTAGGCGTGCTTCATCGAGCTAAAATTAGCGCTTGAGGACTTCGTCAGGGTAGTAACCGAGCATCTGAGCTGGACGCAGATACTCAGACGGCGCTCCGAACAATTTAATCGAGCTGCTTAGAGTGACGAAGTTGAGATTGAGCGGCGGCGTAATATCACCGGCATTGCGTGCCGTCGCTTGAGCCTCATCGAGTGCCTCGGAGATGCTGTTGATTGCAGCTCCGGAACACTCCGAGGAAGGCATCACACAGCATTTGTGTGAACTGGCTTGCCTGCATTTTGGCTGAGCCGAATTCGGACTAAGCGGCAGTAAAACCGGTCAGGGCTTGGACAAGCTCCTGAACCCAGCTTGGCCACCCACCTTAACAACCAACCAGGCCAGCAGCACCAATCCCAAGGTTGCCCAGGGGATCGATCCCACGCCTGTCGTCTCAAGCAGTACACCGCCCACTACGGCACTGCCCGCAAACGCGAGGTTCAGTACGGTCACCAGCATCGACTGAGCCACATCGGCACCGTCGGCAGCAGCATTCGCCAAAGCTGTCTGCAGCAGGGTCGGTGCACCGCTGTAACTCAGCCCCCAGGCAGCCATCGCCACATAAACCGCTATGGCAGGCAGGCCACCCAACGCCAATGTCAGAGATACCAGCGCAAACCCGGCCAGGCTCAACAGCACCAACCGCCGCAGCCAGCGGTCAATCAATAGCCCAGTGAGCCAGATACCCACGAGAGCCGCAATGCCGAACGCAAGCAATGCCTGCTCGACCTGTCCATCCAACCCGACCGATGCCAGGAATGCCGCAATATAGGTGTAGAGCATGTAATGAGCCATGATCCACAGCATAACTACCGTCAGCACCGGTCGCACGCCTGGCCTGCAAAAAACGTGACCTAGGGACAAGCGCTGGCCAGCCCGTTGCCCGGCAAAGTCAGGGACATTCAGCCGAATCCAAACCATCAGCGCCAGGCTCAACGCCGCTAGCAGCCCGAACACATTGCGCCAACCGATCTGTTCACCCGTCCAGGCACTCAGTGGTACGCCCAGCGCCAAGGCGACGGGGATACCCAGCATAGCCACTGCCATCGCGCGGCCTTGCAAGGGCGCGGCGACCATGCGTCGCGCATAACCGGCCAACAGGCTCCACGCCACACCAGTGGCGACCCCGACGATCAGGCGCGCGACCAGGGTGAGGGCAAAATACGGCGACAAGGCAGTTACCGCGTTGCACAAACAGAACACCCCCACTGTCAGTAATAGCACAAGGCGCCGTGGCCAACCTTGCAAGGCCAAGGTCAAGGGAACGGCCGCCAGCCCGGAACCGAGGGCACACGCGGTGACCCATTGCCCCGCCCATGCCTGGGAAACCTCAAACGTGTCGGAGATGTATGGCAACAGGCCGGCGGGTACGCTCTCGTTGGCAGTGGCGATAAAGCTCGCGGTGGTCAGGGCCAGTAAGCCAGTGATAGGTAGTTCTGAGGACGGTAGGGTGTTGGGTTGAATCGATTCTTCGCGGTTCATGAGCTTGCTCGAAAAACAGGTGAGGCCTGATTGTGATGAAGTGTCTGTGATTTGATAATTGGTCTAGAATTTGATGCTTAATCAAATCTGGATTGAAGATGGCCACTGATCGATTGGGGGACATGCGCTTGTTCGTTGAGGCTGCCGACCTCGGCAGTCTTTCAGCCGCTGGACGCAAGTTGGGGTTGTCGCCGGCGGCGGCCAGCGCACGGTTGCTCAAGTTGGAGGCGGCGCTGCATACCCGCTTGTTTGATCGCACAACCCGTCAACTGCGCCTGACTGATGAAGGCCGGTTCTATCTGCAGCAATGCTGGGTCGCCTTGCGCGCCATTGATGAGGCGGAGGCGGGGTTGCAGGCGAGTCAGCAGGAAGTACGCGGTAAAGTCCGTCTGTCTGCCTCTACTGACTTTGGCCGTCACCTGCTTAATGACTGGCTCGAGACCTTTTGCGCGCAGCATCCGCAGTTGAAGGTGGCGCTGACCTTGTCGGACGCTATGTCTAACCTGGTACAGGACGATGTCGACCTGGCCATTCGTTTCGGCCCACTGCGTGATAGCTCGTTGATCGCCCGGCAACTGGCACCCAACTGGCGGGTGCTTTGTGCCTCGCCGGACTACCTGGCGAGCCACGGCGAGCCGCAGACGCCGGCCGAGCTCACCGGGCATAAATTTATTCTGCTGGTGACTCCGGCGGGTCCTTTAAACACCTTTCATTTCAGGGTGGACGGCCAGACATGGAACCACAGTGTGCCATTGGAAAGCGCCTGGGAAACCAACGATGGCGCCGTGGCACGTGCTTGGGCATTGGCCGGTCATGGCATTGCACGCAAGACCATTTGGGACGCAGCAGCGGATATCCGTGCCGGGCGGTTGAAGGTGCTGCTGCCTGACTATTGCGTAGCAGAAGCTGGGGTGTTTGCGGTGCTGCATGGCAATCGGTACCGAATTGCCAGAGTGCGGGTCCTGTTGGACTTTCTGGTGGAGCGTTTCAAATGTGCCACCGAGGAACTTCTGCGCGACGTCGATGTGCCGAGGTTTTAAATGAATATGAACAGCTCTGGCTGACTTACCATTTTCGCCATAGGCGCAGCAGCTTTTTACATCTACCGTTCGCACAAGCGGAAGGTAGATTACGAATCTGTTTCAACCATCTGCCAAGCGGTACAGCGCCTGAGCATGAGACGCCGCCAGCCCAATGCGCTGCAAATTACGGCGACTCTGTGAACTTGGAAGCGCAGTTGCAGCAATCACCAGGCTGCCGTGCTTCTTTGCTTGCTCTATCCGGTGAGATATCAGCGCTCCATGATAGCCCAAGCCTCGTGCATTTTTTCGAGTGGCAGCCGTGCCCAGGTAGGCAACGCCATTGCTGGCCAGGTACATCAACGCGCCTGCAACGACTTGCCCATCAGCTTTAAGGACGTAGATTTTCAGGCGTTCATTCGACATCAGTCCTGCAAAACAAGCCTGGCTCAACTGACGATGCTCTGGCTTGGTATGAAAGCCACTCGCATGAACTGCCGCGAACTCCGGGAGAGAGTCTGAAGTGGCCTCTTCGATGTTGAATAATTGGGGGGTCAACACCGCATCCTCGATGGGGCACGCAAGCTGCAGATGCGTCCACCCCCTCAAACGCTCGAATCGCTCCTCACCCACAAAAGCGAATTGCTCCAACGTCGAGGCTTTCCCGATAAGGGGCGTTACTGTTGAATACTCCGCTGACTCCTTGAGCAAGCTCAGCAGTGAAAGGGGGTTGCCGGTGCTGTCACCGTAGATACGATTGAACATCGGGCTAGGTGTTGCCTTCACCTGAAAGCACGGAAAGGCCCCATTGAAAAACACACGAGCACCAAAAGGATTTCCACTAACCCGCGACAAGCTCTCAACGCGGGAACACAAGTACTCGCTTTCTGCGGCTTCGATGGCATGCGCCCATTCAACATCCATGTGCATCGTCTCTTTGCAAGATTTCCAGGGAAGGTAGCGGTAAATCAACCCCTACGCACCTGCGAGGGCAGTGAAATAGATTGTCAGGCCAATGGGAGAAGTTTGGGCATCTGCCACAGAAGAGACATCGCCTGGCTTGTCGATAATCGACCCGGCTGCGTACATGCTCAAAGCCAATCCGATGTGCGATGACTTGATGGAAGAGGCAAGCCGCTATGCGTTATCCGGCCCACGCTCAAAATGAACACGGCACGTCCAAATAAAGGAGCAGAAAGGGCCCGATTCATTTGATTGAAACCCGATCTGCCCGTAGCGACGCTCACGCCTGGACTAACAATCCGCGTCAGAAGCAGCGCTTGAATCAAGCACCGGCCCATGCTCCCACTCACTGATGAAACCGGCGCCCCAGCGCATCCAGCCGCACCGCAATCGGCGGTAACCGCTCACTGCTCCTGGCCAGCGTCTCCACATCCTGCGCCGTATTCTGCGCGATGCTCTGCACCGACTGCAGCCGCCCCACAATCTCCACATTCGCCGTGGATTGCTCACGGGTGGTCGACACAATCCGCCCATTCAACTGGTCGATCTGCGAAATATCATTGCCCACCGCCCGCAGCATCTCCACCGCCAATTGGCTGTCCTCCACGCAGCGCTCCACGCCCTGGCGACTGTCGTGCATGGCCTCTACCGCTTGCCGGCTGCCGTGTTGCAACCCTTCAATAATCGTCTTGATCTCCTGGGTCGACACCGCCGTGCGTTGCGCCAGGCTGCGGACCTCATCGGCGACCACGGCAAACCCGCGCCCTTGCTCACCCGCGCGGGCGGCTTCGATGGCGGCGTTGAGGGCCAGCAGGTTGGT
>NZ_JACARK010001095.1:0-754 GCF_013386655.1 Pseudomonas sp. K5002
GGGTGGCGTGCATCCGGGGCCCAGGGAAACCTTCGGGCATGCAGCGATCATCGACCCATGGGGGCGCGTGCTGGCACAACAGGATCAAGGCGAGGCGGTGTTGTTGGCCGAACGCGATAGCAGCGAACAGGCGTCGATACGGACGCGTATGCCGGTGGCGGGCCACCGGCGCTTTTTCTCGCAGGGCGCACAGCGACCTGCTTCAGAACGATGAATTTAAGGCCAAACCTATGAGCGAGTTGTTGTCCTCAGTCAGTGAACACCTCCTGGCGCCTGGTGGCGTGACCATCGAAAGCTTGCAAACGGTCCTCGGCGATCTGGCCGGGCCAGGCATCGACGCGGCCGACCTGTATTTCCAGGGGCAGATTTCCGAGTCCTGGGCCCTGGAAGACGGGATCGTCAAGGAAGGCAGCTTCAACCTCGACCAAGGCGTGGGTGTGCGTGCGCAGTCCGGTGAAAAAACCGGCTTTGCCTACAGCAACGCCATCACCCTGGAAGCCCTGGGGCTGGCGGCTCGTGCAGCGCGTTCGATCTCCCGTGCCGGGCAAAACGGCACGGTGCAGGCGTTCAGCACCCAGGACGTGGCCCAGCTGTATGCCCCGGATAACCCATTGGAAGTGATCAGCCGCGCCGAAAAGGTCGAGCTGCTCAAGCGTGTGGACGCGGCGACCCGCGCCCTGGATCCGCGTATCCAGCAAGTCACCGTAAGCATGGCCGGGGTGTGGGAACGCATCCTCGTGGCCTCCACCGATGG
>NZ_JACARK010001096.1:0-3856 GCF_013386655.1 Pseudomonas sp. K5002
TCACACCATTGCCCCTGCGCAGCGCGGCACCGCCCTACTCGCCTCACCGATTCGACCCACACCCGGGCGACAACATCGGCCTGATCGTCGAAGACCTGCGCACCGGCGGCAAGCTGTTCTATGCGCCGGGCCTGGGCAAGGTTGACGCACCGTTGCTGGAAATAATGGCCGGCAGCGATTGCCTGCTGGTGGACGGCACGATGTGGGACGACGACGAAATGCAGCGCCGTGGCGTCGGCACCCGCACCGGTCGCGAGATGGGCCACCTGGCACAAAACGGCCCCGGCGGCATGCTGGAAGTGCTGGAGCAGTTGCCCAAGCAGCGCAAGGTGCTTATCCACATCAACAACACCAACCCGATCCTGGATGAAGACTCGCCCGAGCGAGCCGAGCTGCTGCGACGCAATGTGGAAGTGGCGTACGACGGCATGAGCATTGAATTGTAGGAGCGAGCCAAATGACTGACACACCGCTGACCACCGCCGAGTTCGAACAGGCCCTGCGCGCCAAGGGCGCCTTCTACCATATCCATCACCCGTATCACGTGGCGATGTACGAAGGCCGCGCCACCCGCGAGCAGATCCAGGGCTGGGTCGCCAACCGTTTTTATTATCAGGTGAACATTCCCCTCAAGGACGCCGCGATCCTGGCCAACTGCCCGGACCGGGAGATTCGTCGTGAGTGGATCCAGCGCCTGCTGGATCACGACGGCGCTCCCGGCGAAGACGGCGGCATTGAAGCCTGGTTGCGCCTGGGGCAGGCCGTCGGCCTCGACCCGGATCAACTGCGCTCCCAGGAATTGGTACTGCCGGGCGTACGATTTGCGGTAGACGCCTACGTCAACTTCGCCCGCCGGGCCAGCTGGCAGGAAGCCGCCAGCAGTTCCCTGACCGAGTTGTTCGCCCCGCAGATCCACCAGTCGCGCCTCGACAGCTGGCCCCAGCATTACCCATGGATCGACCCCGCCGGCTACGAGTATTTCCGCACCCGCCTGGGCCAGGCTCGCCGGGATGTGGAGCACGGTCTGGCCATCACCCTGCAGCACTACACCACCCGCGAAGGCCAGGAGCGCATGCTGGAAATTCTCCAGTTCAAACTGGACATTCTTTGGAGCATGCTCGATGCAATGAGCATGGCTTATGAACTGAAACGCCCGCCGTATCACAGCGTGACCGATCAGCGTGTATGGCATAAGGGGATCACCCTATGAGCTTCGATCGCAGCAAAAAACCGACCTGGCGCCAGGGCTATCGTTTCCAGTACGAACCGGCGCAAAAAGGCCATGTGCTGCTGTACCCGGAAGGCATGATCAAGCTCAACGACAGCGCCGCCTTGATCGGTGGCTTGATCGACGGCGAGCGCGATGTCAGCGCAATCATCGCCGAGTTGGACAAGCAGTTCCCTGGCGTGCCCGAGCTCGGTGAAGACATCGAGCAATTCATGGAGGTTGCCCGTGCTCAGCACTGGATCGAACTTGCCTGACCTGCCACCCAAGCCGGAAATCGGCCTGCCGCTCTGGTTGCTGGCCGAGCTGACCTACCGCTGCCCGCTGCAATGCCCGTACTGCTCCAATCCGCTGGATTTTGCCGAGCAGGGCAAGGAACTGAGCACGGAACAGTGGACCAAGGTATTTCGTGAAGCCCGGGAAATGGGCGCTGCGCAACTGGGGTTTTCCGGCGGTGAGCCACTGGTGCGCCAGGACCTCGCCGAACTGATCGCCGAGGCGCGCAAGCTGGGTTTCTATACCAACCTGATCACCTCCGGCATCGGCCTCACCGAGCAGAAGATCAGCGACTTCAAGAAGGCCGGCCTGGACCATATCCAGATCAGTTTCCAGGCCAGTGACGAGCAAGTGAACAACTTGCTGGCCGGCTCGAAAAAAGCCTTCGCGCAAAAACTCGAAATGGCCCGGGCAGTGAAAGCCCATGGCTACCCGATGGTGCTGAACTTCGTCACCCATCGGCACAATATCGACAAGATCGACCGCATCATTGAGCTGTGCATTGCCCTGGAAGCGGACTTTGTCGAGCTTGCCACCTGCCAGTTCTACGGCTGGGCCCAGCTCAATCGGGTCGGCCTGTTGCCGACCCAGGAACAGCTGGTGCGCGCCGAACGCATCACCAACGAATACCGCGCCAAGCTCGAAGCCGAAGGCCACCCGTGCAAGCTGATATTCGTCACGCCGGATTACTACGAGGAACGCCCGAAAGCCTGCATGAATGGCTGGGGCAGCATCTTTCTGACAGTAACGCCGGACGGTACTGCCCTACCGTGCCACGGAGCCCGACAGATGCCGGTGCAATTTCCCAATGTGCGCGACCACAGCATGCAACACATCTGGTACGACTCGTTTGGCTTCAACCGCTTTCGCGGCTACGACTGGATGCCCGAGCCGTGCCGTTCATGTGACGAGAAGGAAAAGGACTTCGGTGGGTGCCGCTGCCAGGCGTTCATGCTGACCGGGGATGCCAGCAACGCCGACCCGGTGTGCAGCAAATCGGAGCACCACGGCATGATCCTCCAGGCCCGCGAAGAAGCGGAGCACGCCACCCAGACCATTGAGCAACTGGCCTTTCGCAATGAGCGCAACTCACGGCTGATCGCGAAAGGCTGAGGTCTTTTAGCGTTTGGCGATGATGTACACCGCGTGCACGATGCCGGGAATGTAACCGCACAAGGTCAGCAGGATGTTCAGCCAGAACGCGCCAGCGAAACCCACTTGCAGGAACACACCCAGTGGCGGCAGCAGAATAGCGATGATGATGCGAATGATATCCATGGGTTCAGCTCCAGAAAATCGGCTCGTGTGAGCCGTACAAGCTAATCGACCTTGGCCGTTGGTAAGGGTTCAGTGGGATCTGGCACTCAGCCATCGTCTAATTCGCGGACAAAAAAACGCCCCCAGCCAAAAGAATCAGGCTGGAGGCGCCGCGTATACCGCGAGACGGTTCAGGAAATATGGGGCTTAAACGGCAATGCCCTTGCGGCATTGCAGCTGTGCAGTGCGCACCCGGGAGAAGGTACGGGCCAGACGCAGGAGCATTTCGTCGACGTTGCTTTTGCTCAATGTGAGCGCCGGGGTGAAGCGCAGGCAATCGGGTTGCGGCGCGCTCAGGATCAGGCCTTCACTGAGCGCGGCGTTTACCACCGCATCTGCCGAATCCTCCGACAGAGTCAGTCCCCACATCAGGCCCTGGCCGCGCAGTTCACCCTGGTCATAGCGATGCGCCAGGCGGGCAAGCCCTTCGCCCAGATAAGCGCCAACCTCGCAAACGTGCTCCAGAAATTCGTGACTCAGTACGGTATCGAGCACCGCTATACCAGCGGAAGCCATCAGCGCGTTGCCATGGTGGGTGCCTTCCAGCTCACCGATTTCAAAACAACACGCCTTGCCCCGCGCGAGCAACGCCGCCAGTGGCACACCACCACCCAAGCCCTTGCCCAGGCAGATGATGTCGGCACGTACGCCGTAGTACTGTTCGGCGAGCAACGTGC
Source organism: Pseudomonas sp. K5002 (assembly GCF_013386655.1). Lineage (NCBI taxonomy): Bacteria > Pseudomonadati > Pseudomonadota > Gammaproteobacteria > Pseudomonadales > Pseudomonadaceae > Pseudomonas > Pseudomonas sp. K5002. Next base: position 3,496 of record NZ_JACARK010001096.1, read on the forward strand.
CACAACGGCCGGTGCCGGTTTGCACTTCATCGAGGATCAACAGAATTCCCAGCTCACGGCACAGACGTTCGACACCCTTGAGGTAATGCTCGGTCGCGGGAATGACGCCGGCATCGTTCTGGATCGGTTCCAGCATGATTGCCACGGTTTGCGCATCCACCGCCGCGTGCAGCGCCGGCAGGTCGTTGAACGGCACGTGGCTGAATCCCGGCAACTGGGGCTCAAAACGGTTTTCACTGGCGGCTGCCGAGGCTGACATCGCGGCAAAGCTGCGGCCATGGCAACCGTTGCTCGCGGTGATGATGCGATAGGCGCCACCACGGTGCAGTTGGCCCCATTTGCGCGCCAGCAAGATGGCCGC
>NZ_JACARK010001097.1:0-2031 GCF_013386655.1 Pseudomonas sp. K5002
GGCGGAAATGCGCGGGTTGCTGGATGCCTTGAACGGGCGCTTCGTCCCGGCCGGGCCCAGCGGCGCGCCGAGCCGGGGCCGCCTGGACGTGTTGCCCACCGGTCGCAACTTTTTCTCGGTGGATGTGCGCAACCTGCCCACCACCACTGCCTGGCGCATCGGCTTCCAGTCGGCGAACCTGATCCTTGAGCGTCACCTGCAAGACCATGGCGACCACTTGCGCCAACTCGGCCTGTCGGTGTGGGGCACCGCCACCATGCGCACCGGTGGCGACGATATCGCCCAGGCCATGGCGCTGATGGGCGTGCGCCCGGTATGGGCCACGGGCAGCCAGCGGGTGGATGACTTTGAAATCCTGCCCATCAGCCTACTGGACCGGCCACGGGTGGATGTGACCTTGCGCGTGTCGGGCTTCTTCCGCGATGCATTCGCCAACCTGATCCGCCTGTTCGACGCGGCGGTGCAAGCCGTGGCTGCGCTGGACGAACCGGATGACCTGAACCCGCTGGCGGCCAAGGTGCGCAGTGAGCGAGAGGCCTTGCGCCTGTCGGGCCTGGACGAGGACGCGGCGGCGAAGCAGGCCGGTTGGCGGATCTTCGGCGCCAAGCCCGGTGCCTATGGTGCCGGCGTGCAGGGCGCGATTGATGGGCGCTTGTGGCAGAGCCGCGAAGACCTGGCCGAGGTTTACCTGAACTGGGGCGGCTACGCCTATGGCGGCTCCGACGAAGGCACCGCCGCCCGCGAACAGTTTGCCCAGCGTTTGAGCCAGGTGCAGGCGGTGTTGCAGAACCAGGACAACCGCGAGCATGACCTGCTGGACTCCAATGACTACTACCAATTCCAGGGCGGCATGCTCGCCGCCGTGGAAACCCTGAGCGGCGACAAGGCCGCCAGCTATCATGGTGACCACAGCCAGCCGGACTTGCCGAAAGTCCGCACGTTGAAGGAAGAGTTGAACCGGGTGATTCGTGCCCGTGCGGCCAACCCGAAGTGGATCGAAGGGGTGAAGCGCCACGGCTACAAAGGCGCGTTCGAGATGGCGGCCACCGTGGATAATCTGTTCGCGTTCGACGCTACGACGGCGTTGATCGACGATCATCAATATGCATTGCTGGCGGATGCCTACTTGCTGGACCCGGACACCCGCGCCTTTGTGCAGCAGCACAACCCGGATGCCCTGCGGGACATGACCGAACGCATGCTCGAAGCCCAGCAACGCGGCATGTGGCAGGAGCCTGGGGCGTACCGCGAGGCGTTGGAAAACCTGTTGTTGGATATAGAAGAAGGCAGTTGATGACCGACCTCCCGCATTTCCCGCTGTCCGCCGTTGTCGGTGCCGACGACTTGAAACTGGCCCTGTGCCTGACCGCCATCGACCCGAAAATCGGCGGTGTGCTGATCGAAGGCCCGCGGGGCATGGCCAAGTCCACCCTGGCCCGTGGCCTGGCGGACCTGCTCGCCAGCGGCCAGTTCGTCACGCTGCCGTTGGGCGCCACCGAGGAGCGGCTGGTGGGCACACTCGATCTGGACGCGGCACTCAGTGAGGGCCGCGCACAGTTTTCCCCCGGCGTGCTGGCCAAGGCCGACGGCGGCGTGCTCTATGTCGATGAAGTCAACCTGCTGCCCGACCACCTGGTGGACCTGCTGCTGGACGTGGCCGCCAGCGGCACCAACCTGATCGAGCGCGACGGGATTTCCCACCGGCATTCGGCGCGTTTTGTACTGATCGGCACCATGAACCCGGAAGAGGGCGAGCTGCGCCCGCAATTGCTCGACCGGTTTGGTTTCAACGTGGCGCTGAGCGGGCACACCCAGCCGGCCGAACGCGGGCAGATCATCCGTCGCCGCCTGGATTTCGACAGCGACCCTCAGGGTTTCTGCGGGCAATGGGCCGACCGGCAGGCCGCGTTGCGTGAGCGTTGCACCCGGGCCCGCGCATTGCTGGATAGCATCCCGTTGGATGACCAGGCGCTGGCGCAGATTACCGAGCGCTGCTTTGCCGCCGGCGTCGATGGCTTGCGCGCCGACCTG
>NZ_JACARK010001098.1:0-731 GCF_013386655.1 Pseudomonas sp. K5002
GTTCGGCTTTGGCAGCCCCGACGACGCCGAAGCCTGGGACCGGGTGCAACGCGGCTCGTATGCCGGCGTTGACGCACCGATCCTGGTCAACCGTGGCCTGAACCGCGAAGTGCTGGCCGACAACGGCGACAAGGTATCCCACGCCACTGATGAAGGCGGCATGCGCGGGGCCTATGACATGTGGAAAAGGATGATGAGCCAATGAACACCCTGACTGGTTTTACCGCACCGCTGGCCCAGGCCATCGAATTCATCTGGCGTGAAGCCCAACTGCTGGACCACAAGGACTACGTGCAATGGGCCGCGTTGTGGAGCGAGAGCGGGCGCTACGTCGTGCCGATCGACCCGGACACCGAGGATTTTGAAGCCAACCTCAACTATGCCTATGACGATGCGCGCATGCGTGACCTGCGCATCGAACGGCTGACGGCGGGGTATTCACCGTCGGCGGTGGATGCGGCGAAAACCGTGCGCAGTGTGTCGCGATTCACCCTGGTGGAAGCGGCGGGCGAGGTGGTGGAGGTTAACTGTGCGCAGCTGCTCTATGCCTACAAGCGCGGGGTGCACACGCCGTTCGTGGCCGACCTGAATTACCGCATTCGGTTCAGCGCCGGGGTCGCGACCCTGGAGCGCAAGGTGGTGCGGCTGATCAATTCCACCGACAGCCTGAGTGCGCTCGGCTTTCTGTTGTAAGCACGATTCAAACAACGACACAAAACCAATGTGGGAGC
>NZ_JACARK010001098.1:785-3318 GCF_013386655.1 Pseudomonas sp. K5002
CCCCCGCTCCCACAGTTGAGATGAGGACATCCTGATGAACCGAATCGCGCTTGTAACCGGCGCATCCCGTGGCCTCGGCGAATGCATCGCCCGGCGCCTGCACGCCGCAGGCTACCGCGTGGGCCTGGCGGATGTGCACCTGGACGGCGTGCAGCGCCTGGCCTCTGAACTCGACAACCGCGGCGAAACCGCCGTCGCCATCGAGCTGGATGTGCGCAACAAGGCCGATTTTATTCGCGCCCGGGACCTGCTCAGCGAGCGCTGGGGCGGCACCGATATCCTGGTGAACAACGCCGGGGTCAACGACGGCGTGGGCCTGGATGCGGGCCGTGCAGCGTTCGTCGAATCCCTGGAAAAGAACCTGATTCATTACTACTTGATGACCCACTTGTGCCTCGATGCCCTCAAGGCCAGCCGCGGGGCAATCGTGAATATCAGCTCCAAGACGGCCCTCACCGGCCAGGGCGGTACCAGCGGTTATACCGCCGCAAAAGGTGCGCAGCTGTCACTGACCCGGGAATGGGCCGCCTCCTTGCTGGAGTTCGGCATCCGGGTCAATGCCGTGGTGCCCGCCGAGGTGCTGACGCCGCTGTATCAACGCTGGATCGACGGCTTCGACAACCCCGAGGCCAAGCTCGCCGCCATCGTCGAAAAAATCCCCTTGGGCAAACGGATGACCACTCCCGAGGAAATTGCCGACAGCGTGCTGTTCCTGCTCTCACCCCGCGCCTCCCACACCACCGGACAGTGGCTGGTGGTGGATGGAGGCTACACCCACCTCGACCGGGCGCTGACATGAGCGGCCAACGTTACTGCCTGGCCCTGGACCTGATCGACGATGCGGCATTGATCGCCGAGTACCAGCAGTTGCATCGACGCATCTGGCCTGCCGTGGCAGAGCATCTGCGCAGCCAGCAAATCCTGGAAATGCAGATCTGGCGCCTGGGCACGCGGCTGTTCATGGTCATGGACACTGCGGCCGGGTTCAGCTTCGAAGGGCTGGACCACGCTGCACGCGCCAACCCCGACGTGCAAGCCTGGGAAACCCTGATGTGGCGCTTCCAGGCCCCCACGCCGTGGACTGACCCCGGCGGCAAATGGCAGCCCCTGGAGCAGATTTTCTGCCTCACCGACCAACCCTGATAACCGCTGCATCGCACGCCTTGATCCCATAAAAACAACAGGAGAAGCGTCATGTTAAGCAAAGATACACACCTGCCAGGCACCCGTGCCGTGCCGACCTATCGCTGGGCGCTGATGCTGGTGACCAGTCTGTTTTTCCTCTGGGGCTTGTCCTACGGTTTGCTCGACGTACTGAACAAGCACTTCCAGGAAGTCCTGCACGTCAGCAAGGCCCAGTCCGGGCTGTTGCAAAGCGCCTATTTCGGCGCGTACTTCCTGATTGCCCTGCCGGCCGGGTTGTTGATGGACCGCCACGGCTACAAGGCCGGGATCCTGCTGGGCCTGTGCCTGTATGCGACGGGCGCGCTGCTGTTCATGCCGGCGGCTGCGGCGGCGAGCTTTCCGTTTTTCCTGTTCGCGCTGTTTGTCATCGCCTGCGGCCTGGGCTGCCTGGAGACCGCTGCCAACCCCTATGCCACGGTGCTGGGCGAACCCCAGGGCGCCGAGCGGCGGTTGAACCTGGCGCAATCATTCAATGGCCTTGGCCAGTTCTTCGGCCCGCTGATTGGCGGCGCGATGTTCTTCAGCGCCGGCAGCACACCGGCCTCGGACATGAGTTCGTTGCAGACCACCTACGTGGTGATCGCGGTCCTGGTACTGCTGGTGGCGCTGCTGATCGCCCGCACGCCGCTGCCGGATTTGCGCGCGCAGGAACAGGCACTGCAACCGACGGCCGGCAAGGGTCTGTGGCAGCACCGGGAGTTTGTCGGTGGGGTGATCACGCAGTTTTTCTATGTGGCGGCCCAGGTCGGAGTCGGCGCATTTTTCATCAACTACGTCACCGAGCATTGGGCACAGATGGGCAATCAGCAAGCCGCCTATCTGCTGTCGATCGCAATGCTGGCCTTCATGTTCGGGCGCTTTTTCAGTACCTGGCTGATGGGCCGGGTCAGCGCGCAGAAGCTGCTGCTGATTTATGCGCTGATCAATATCGCGTTGTGCGGCCTGGTGGTGATCGGCCTGGAAGGTATCTCGGTGATCGCGCTGATCGCGGTGTTCTTCTTCATGTCGATCATGTTCCCGACGCTGTTCGCCATGGGCGTGAAGAACCTCGGGCCGCACACCAAGCGCGGCAGTTCGTTCATGATCATGGCGATCGTCGGCGGCGCCCTGATGCCCTACTTGATGGGCAAGGTGGCGGACAACAGCACAGTGGCGCTGGCTTACCTGTTGCCTATGGGGTGTTTCGTGATTGTGGCGGTGTATGCCCGTAGTCGCTTGCGCCATCCGTGAAGTACCGCCCCGGCGTCGTCCCGAACGTACGCCGGAACATCGCAATAAAGGCACTGACGTTTTCATAACCCAGGTCCAGCGCAACCCGGGTCACGGGTGCATGCGCCGCCAGCAACTC
>NZ_JACARK010001099.1:0-1732 GCF_013386655.1 Pseudomonas sp. K5002
GCGCAGGCGCTGGCGCAGGTTGGGCACGCGCACGGCGTGCAGGGCGCGCTCGATATGGTCGAAGGCGTCGCTCAGGTGCGGGGAGAGGGCGAAGCCGGCTTCGGTCAGGGACAGGCCCTGGGGCGTGCGGATGAAGAGGGCGACGCCGAGGTAGTCTTCCAGTTGTTTGATCTGGCGGCTGACGGCGCCCTGGGTGACGTTGAGGCCCACGGCGGCCTGGCTGAAGCTGCGGTGGCGGGCGACTTCTTCGAAGACCCGGAGCATGTTGAGGGAGGGCAGTTGGCGCATGAAATGGATTCCACACCTGTTGTTTTTATGGTGTTTTTGGCGGCCTCTTCACGAGCAAGCCCGCTCCCACATTTGATCGGCGCCGCGGTCAAAATGTGGGAGCGGGCTTGCTCGCGAAGGCGTCAGTGAAGACGCCGCCTATTTTAGAAGTAGTAGCCAATGTTCATATACAACTGATTCTCCCACTGGTTACTCCCCCCAGCTCCCAAGCTCTCGGTATAGCTGCTCCCACCAATATACGGATCGTTCTTGCCGATCAACCACTCCGTGGCCACCCACAGTTTACTCACCGAAAACGACGTGCCCAGGATCACCCGCTGCGAGGTCTTGAACTGATCCTCGGACTTGTCAAACGCACTGTAGTTGGCATACAGCTTAACGCCGCTGACCTGGTCAAACAGGTACTTGCCGCCCACGTCGTAGCTCAAGTCCGCCACATACAGATTGCCGCGGCTGGCCACGTTGAACGTGCCGTCATACCCGCCCAGGGTCACCACGCTGTCGGTGCCCGGGTTGCGCGGTGACATCTGCTGGCGTGCCGCCTGCAATTGCACGCCCCACGGGCCGTTCTTGCCCAGGTAGTGGATCGCCACCGCGTTGCGCCGGCCATCGTCGTTGGTGTCCTTGTTCTCCAGGGTGGAGGTCAGGCCGGACAGCCCGACTTCCGATTTCCATCCGCCCAGATCCATGGCCTTGGCCACCCGCACCACCACGGTGTTGCGTTCCTGGTTGTTGCTGCCGTCGCCCACGTAGCTGTCGGCCTCGGAGATCACGCTGGAGTAGGTCACGCCCTTGCTCGTGCCTTTGCCTTGCCACGCCGGGCGCAGGTAGTAACCGGCCTGGATGTTCCAGTCGCCGCTTTGCTGGATGTACTTGGCGCCCACCTGCTGCACATCTTCCAGGCCGATCACGTTGCCCAGGGTTTCGTAGAAGGTGCTGCCGAAGTACGGCTGCAAGCCAAACGGCACTGTGTTCAAACCCACTTGCACCTGCTGGTCGGGGTTGAACTTGTAGCCCACCCAGGCGAACTTGGCGAACTGGATATCGCCGTAGTTCTTGGTGTACTGGTACGGGTAGGAGCGCCCGTAGAAGCGGTACTGCGCTTCGCCGATCCAGGTGTCGGAGTTGTACTTGGCGCTGAGGTACGCGGTGTCGAGGCCGAACTTCTGGATGTCGCGATCCGGGTCGTAGTCCCAACGGGCGCGCACGGCGCCGCCGAGGTCGAGGTTGTCGGTGACTTGAATGGCCATGGCCGGTGCCGCAAGGGCGCCAAGCACAGGGACCAGAGCGATGTAACGGAAGGTTGGTCGCATGGTTTTGCTCTCGTTATTGGTTATTTTTTGGCAACAGCAGCCCCTTGCCGCAACGAACGCTGCGACGCGGGGTAAAGGGTTGACTCAGTGCGCTTGCGGGCGAATCAGCCGCAACGGCGGGCCTGCCGTGG
>NZ_JACARK010001100.1:0-3167 GCF_013386655.1 Pseudomonas sp. K5002
GGGTAGGTGCGGGTGAACTCGCCGAGCACCGGCGAAATCAGCAGCACCGCGGCATCCCGGGGTACGTTCAGGCGCAGGCGGCCAATCGGCGCCTCGCGGTACAGTTCGAGGGTGTCGAGGCCGTCCTGGATCGTCGCAAAGCCGGCACTGAGTTTTTCCGCCAGTACCACGCCGGCATCGGTAGGCTCTACGGCGCGGCTGGTGCGATACAGCAATTTGACCCCCAGGCGCGTTTCCAGGTTGCGCATGGTGTGGCTCAGGGCCGAGGTGGTGACGCCAAGTTCATTGGCGGCATGCCGGAAACTGCGGCGACGGATGATCGCCATGAAAACATTCAGGTCGGCCAACTCGGAGCGGTTGAACGCAGCCATATCAAGCACCTTTTATGGGGTTTGGGTTGCACGCGGCGTTGAGCCCGATTCAACCACGGATGATCTAGAGTAATCGTTTTTTTACTGATTGTTTCTGGCGGAGGCTTTTTCATGAGTATCGAAACCATCAAGATCCCGGGCATCGACAAGGCCGTCTCGCGGATTGCCCTGGGCACCTGGTCCATGGGTGGCTCGATGTGGGGCGGCGCCGATAATGAGGTCTCGGTCAAGACCATTCGCCATGCGCTGGCCAGCGGCATCAACTTTATCGACAGTGCGCCGGTCTACGGCCTTGGGCTGTCGGAAGAACTGATCGGCCGGGCCCTGCGCGGTGTACGCCACACGGCGGTGATCGCCACCAAGGCCGGGTTGCAATGGGACGACGGCACGGTGCGCCGCAATGCCACGGCCCGACGTATCCGCAAGGAAATCGAAGACTCACTGCTGCGCCTCGAAACCGACTACATCGACCTCTACCAGATTCACTGGCCCGACCCGTTGGTAGCCCAGGAGGAAACCGCCGGCGAGCTGGAAAAACTGCGCCGTGAAGGCAAGATCCTTGCCGTGGGGGTGAGCAATTATTCGCCTGCGCAAATGGACGATTTCCGCCAGTACACGCACCTGGACACCGTGCAGCCGCCCTACAACCTGTTTGAGCGGGCGATCGACAGCGATATCCTGCCGTACGCCAAGCAAAATTCACTGGTGGTTTTGGCTTACGGTTCGCTGTGCCGGGGTTTGTTGAGCGGCAGCATGCACGCGGCCACGGGTTTTACCGGGGATGACGTGCGCAAGCTCGACCCGAAATTCAAGGCGCCACGCTTTGAGCAGTACCTGGCGGCGGTCGCGGCATTGGACGTGTACGCTCGCGAATGCCACGGCAAGTCTGTGCTGGCCCTGGCGTTGCGCTGGGTGCTGGACCAGGGCCCCACGGTTGCACTGTGGGGCGCCCGCCGGCCGGAGCAGCTCAAAGGCGTTGAAGATGCGTTCGGCTGGCAGCTCACGGCCGATGACCTGCAACATATCGACCGTATTCTGGCCAGCACGATAAAAGACCCGGTAGGGCCGGAGTTCATGGCCCCGGCCCAGCGTTAACCTTTGCGACAGGGATGTCTTGCAGCTGCAAAACACAAAAGACATTCCTTTGGCGTTGAGGTTTTTGGCATGAAGCGCGGTCCCTTGTTCAAGATCATGGGTGGTTTGCTGTGTGTGGTGGCGGTGGCAGCCGCCTGGAAATGGCGCGGCAATCCCGATGTGCTGTGGCAGATCGTCAGCCGTCAATGCGTGCCCGACCAGAACCAGCACCAGAATCCGCGCCCCTGCCTCGAGGTTGATCCGGACAAGGGGTTCGCGCTGCTCAAGGACCTCAACGGCCCGTACCAGGACTTACTGATCCCCACCGATAAAGTCACCGGAATCGAAGACGTCGCGCTGGCCCGGGACTTGTTGCCGCATTACTTTGCCCAGGCCTGGAAACACCACGATGTACTCTCGGCCGGCCTGCAAACGCCGATTGCCGACCGTTATGTATCCCTGGCGATCAACTCGCGGTATGGCCGCACGCAAAACCAGTTGCACATTCATATCGCCTGCCTGCGCCCCGACATTTTCAACACCCTCAACGAACGCGCGGCAACCCTCGACGAGCACTGGCAAACCCTGCCGGTAAAACTGCAGGGGCATACCTACAGTGCCCGTACGTTGTCGGCGGTGGAATTCGACCTGCGCGACCCATTGGCCATCCTGAATGACTACGTGCAGGCCCAGGGCGACGCCATGGCCAGTTACAGCTTGCTGTTGGCACCAGCGGCGAACGGCAACTTCGTACTGTTGACCACGCGGTTGACGCTCAAGGAATGGAACCTGGCCTCCGCCGAAGAACTGCAGGACCGCCAATGCAACCTGATGGACAAACCACCACAACGACCTGTTTTAGCTGTTAACGACATCCGGTGAAGTTTGCCGTTGAACGAGTGTTCAGTTTCAATTATGTTGGCTGCACCCCCTGCCTGGTAACAGGCGGGCTTGCGCTTTTTCTGATTGAACGAGAGGCACTGGCATGCGGTTTTCACCTTTTGTCGAGCGAATTGCAGGGCAGGGCGTAGCCGCCTGGGACATCCACCACGCCGCCTTCCAGGCCAGCAGCAAAGGCGAAGACATCATCATCCTGAGTGTGGGCGATCCGGATTTCGCCACACCCTCGTTCATCACCGACGCCGCCGTCGAGGCCCTGCGCCAGGGCGACACCCACTACACCGAAATCCCCGGCCGCCCGGCACTGCGCGATGCCATCGCCGCGCGCTACAGCCAGTCCCTGGCTCGCCCGCTCGACGCTGAAAACGTCATCACCGTGGCCGGTGCGCAGAACGCTTTGTTCGTCACCTCGCTGTGCCTGTTGCAGGCCGGTGATGAAGTGATCGTGCTCGACCCGATGTACGTCACCTACGAAGCGACCCTCAAGGCCAGCGGCGCAACGCTGGTGCGGGTGCCGTGTTCCGCCGACTCGGGCTTTCGCCTCGACCCGGCACTGCTGGCTGCCGCCATTACGCCTCGCACCCGGGCGATCTTCTTCTCCAACCCCAACAATCCCACCGGCGTTGTCCTCAACCCTCAGGAATTGCAGGTGATCGCCGACCTGGCGATCGAGCATGAACTGTGGGTCGTGGTGGACGAGGTCTACGAAAGCCTGGTGTTCGATGGCGAATACCATAGCCTGGCCGCGTTGCCGGGCATGGCCGATCGCTGCATCGTAATCGGCAGCCTGTCCAAGTCCCATGCCATGACCGGCTGGCGCAT
>NZ_JACARK010001101.1:0-844 GCF_013386655.1 Pseudomonas sp. K5002
CGCTGCCGCTGCGGGCTTGGCTTTTGGCTTGGCCTTGGCGGCGGCCTTCGGTGCCTTGGATGGCGTCAGCGCTTCGGCTTCCGCCAGTTTGCGCGCCATTTCCCAGTGTCGTGCGTCCTCGCCATGGGGTTTACCTTCAGATTCCCAGATCTGATGTGCCAATTCGCGGATGCGTTTGTCTTCAGTACTCATCGCAATGCTCCTCACAGAAAATTTCAGCTTTCTTGATCATCAGGATTGATAAAGACATTGACCGGGAAATCCCCCAGGGCAGCGCTGATCATGAGCTCCTTGTTTGGTGTGACTGCGCCTGTTCGGAAAAGTCCCTTCCAATTTTGGGTTGGAGCGGCGAACGGTAATCGGACCCGGGTATCGCCCCAAATCTGCGCGTTGATCAGGGGATACACACCGTTTTCAAGCAGCCGGTGAGGCCAGCGTGGCACCACCACCAGCAGCTGTTTGCCCTGGTATTCGCGGTAGAAAGCGACCACCCGCTCGGCGTGTTCGCCCACCACTTCCAGAGGCTCGTACGTGCCCTGGCGAAACAGTTGCGGATGCGCCTTGCGCAACCCCAGGACCTGGCTGATCAACGCCTGTTTTATACGCCCGTCATGCCAGTTGAACATCAGCTCGCCGATGTCCGGCGGCGTGTGCAGCCCCTGTTGCCGTACGGGGTAGTCCACCGGGCGGCGGTTGTCAGGGTCTACCAATGTGAAGTCCCAGAACTCATCGCCCTGATACAGGTCCGGTACGCCCGGCACGGTGAGGCGAAGCAAGGATTGCGCCAGCCCGTTGAGCGCGCCGGCCGGGGCGATGGCCTGGGCGGCCTCGCCGATGGCATCGC
>NZ_JACARK010001102.1:0-914 GCF_013386655.1 Pseudomonas sp. K5002
CCCGCGCAGCGCCTGCATGCGCGCAATCACATCTTCCATGCGCGCTGCTGATGCGGCGTGTTGCGGGCCTTGCTGCTTCCAGCGCTCGAACGCCTGGCGCTGGGCCTCGGTCAATTCACCTTCGTGCAGGCGAATCATCCATTCGGCGGCTTGTTCATCGATCTGTTGGCGAGAGGCGGGCATGCGCGGCTCAGATGTCCACGCTGTGGCTGCAATGCAGCAGGGCCTGGATCAGGTATTTGCGTACCGTACGTTCCGACAGCTTCAGTTGTCGGGCGATTTGCTGCTGGGTCAGGTCTTCGAGGTAATACAGCACAAACGCCTGCCGCATATTGTCGTGCATGCCTTCCAGCATGAAGGCGATGTGCTCGAGGGCTTCCAGGGTGGTGTGGATCTGTTCGGGCGACTGGAAACCTTCCAGGGTTTCCACCGTCAGCATCAATTCCTGAAGGTAGGCGTGCTCAATCTGCTTGCGCCGTGCCTGGTCGATGATCAGCCGCCTGGCGGTGGTACTTAAATAGGCGCGGGGTTCGCGGATGGCGGTCACCGACTCGCGGGCGTGCAGAATCCGCGCGAAGGTGTCCTGCGCCACGTCGGCGGCGTTATGGGTACAGCCCAGTTTTCGGCGCAACCAAGTGAACAGCCAGCCGTGATGCTCGCTGTACAGCTCAGTAATCTCCCGTTGGAACGGCGGTTCACCCACAGACATAAGGCCCGGCCCAGGTGTTATTGAGAATAATTGTTAATTGTGGGGCCAAGGCTTGGGCAAACGCAATAGACTCGCGTTTGCACCCAAAGCGCCGGTTTTGCGGGGTGCGCGGGGTCGAAGACAAAATATTTTAAATAAATTGCATTTAAATCATGACATTACGGAAAAATGCTATAGAATGCGCCCCACACCGAAAGTGAAGGGT
>NZ_JACARK010001103.1:0-2817 GCF_013386655.1 Pseudomonas sp. K5002
ACGTGCCGGTCTTCCAGGCCGTACGCCAGTGGCGCCCCGGCAGCCCGTCCGGGCGCGGGTTGCGCCGCAGCATGTCGCGCACCATAAACGCGGCCTGCGGCGTGAGTAGCTGGGCGCCAGTGGTTTGCGGCTGTTCCTGCAAATAGCGCAGCGGCCGCAAATGCCCGTCACCAGCCAGCATCACATACAGCCGCGCCAGCTCCTCGGGCGTCATCTCGCCGCCGCCCAAGGCCAGCGCCAAGCCGTAATGGCTTTCGCCGCGCAGGCCCTTGATCCCGGCCCTTTGCAGCAATCCGTAGAGTGACGGTGAGCGGGTTTGGCTGGCCAGCCACACCGCCGGAATATTGCGGCTGCGAATCAGCGCGTCACGGGCTGTCACCGGCCCGACAAAACTGCCGTCGAAATTTTCCGGCTGGAAGTAGCCGAAGTTACTCGGCATGTCCTTGAGGATGCTCATGGGGTGGATCACCCCTTGGTCCAGCGCCAGCCCATACAGGAATGGCTTGAGGGTGGAGCCCGGCGAGCGCCGCGACAACACGCCGTTGACCTGGCCGTGGATGCTTGTGGATAAGTAGTCTGCCGAGCCCACCAGGGCTTTTACGCTCTGGTCGCGGCTGTCGATCAGGATCGCCGTGGCGTTTTCCACACCGCTGCTGCGGCGCTCGGCGATGAAGCCGGTGATCAGCCGTTCCAGCAATTGTTGCAGCGCCAGGTTGAGGGTGCTGTTCAACTCATTGCCGGTTTGCGAGGCCAGCAACTGTTCGCTCAGGTGCGGCGCGAGAAACGGGATCTGCTGGCGGTTGCGGGCTTCCAGCGGCAGGTCCAGCAAACTGTCGTTACGCGGATCCTGTGGATAAGTTTCCCGCCAGTCCGCCATCAGCCGTTGCCGGGCGGTTTGCAGGGAAGGCCCAAAGCGCGCCCGACGACCCGGTTGCTGGGGAATCACGGCCAGCGCGAGGGCTTCAGACAAGGACAACTGCGCCGCTGACTTGCCAAAATAGATCCGGCTGGCCGCTTCGGCACCTTCGATATTGCCGCCCATGGGCGCCAGGTTGAGGTAGGCCTCAAGGATGTCGTGCTTGCTGTAACGCGCCTCCAGCCACAGTGCCAGGGCCATCTGCTGCAGCTTGCCGGGCACTTGGCGAGTATTGAGATCCCACAAGCGCCTGGCCAGTTGCATGCTCAGGGTCGAACCGCCCTGACGCTGGCCGCCGCTATAGGTGGCCATGGCCGCCCGCAATAACGCCGGGGGATTGATCCCCGGGTGCCAGTAGAAATTGCGGTCTTCCTTGAGCAGCAACGCCTCCACCAGTGACGGAGAAATCCGTTCCAGGGGTAGCCACAGGCGATATTGCCCGTCAGCCGCCAGGGTCATGCGCAGCAGCGAACCGTCATCGGCCAGCACCACCCGTGAGGAGGTGGCTGCCTGTTCCAGCGGCGCGTGGGGCCACAACCGTAGCCCCGCCAGAATCAACGCCGCTGCCAGCAGCGGCGTCAGGCTTTTAAGGCTTGGTAATTTCAAGCTGGCCTACTTTGCCGCGTCCTTGCAGGGTGGTTTCGTACATGCCCTCGGCGTAGGCCGGTGGCGTATTGAAGGTACCGGCGTTGGTGGCGCGCACGCGGTACACGAGGGTGCCTACATCCCGCAGCGCGGTGCCGTACAACACCACTCGGTCATCACGCACGTCGACGTAGTCCGGTTGCCAGTTGCTCAAGTCGGTCTCGCCAATCGGCGCCTGCCAGGCGTCGGCTTCTTCGGTGTCTTCGCCGGTTTCAACGTACTCCGAATCGTCGCCTTCGCTTTCCTCGGTGCTGGCCGCTTCCGGCTCCGGCGGCAAGTTATACACAGGCTCGACACCACCCGGCAGCAAGTCGACTACGGCCACTTGCTGCACCTGATCACGGTCGGTGGCCCGCAAGCGCAGGCGCACCAGGAACTCATCGCCTACCGCGACCTTGCTGACTGGGTTGCCTTTGAGGTCGAGGTATTCGTGGATGATTTCCAGGCCGCTGTTGATCGGCTTGAGGTTGGCGCCCTTGTCATAGCCCGCTTCGCTCAGCATGTAGAACGCCGCCGGGCCGTCGGATTTTTCCATCTGCAGTTTTTGCGTACCGGCAGGCACCGCCGCACGTGGCGGCTGGCCGGCCATCTGCAACAACTGTTGCTGCTTGTCGCTGAGCCATGCGGTGGCCTTGAGGGTCATGTCGCTTTGGGCGCGCTGGCCGTAATTGTCCAGGGCCCGCAGCAACAGTGCCGCCGACAGCGAGTTGTAGCGTTGCTCGTTGAGACGCTTGCCGAGTTTATCCAGCAGGCTTGTCGGCACATCGTCGAGCATTTCCGGGAAGTGCCGCGCGAGCAAATGCAGGTGCTCGGCGTCGTGCACCAGCGGGTCGTAATACAGGCCGTCGCTGTTCCATTTATCCGACAGGGAAAGCCACGGCACCTTGCGGAACAGGGTATCGGCCTGACGATCCTGCTTGAGCAGCTTGTAGCTGGCAGCCAGGTACGCCGCGCCAATGTCGTTCTGCCAGGTGTCCTTGAAGTAGCTTTCGTAGCGCTCGCGGATATCGCTCAAGGCGCCGCTCACCAGAATCCCCTGACGGCTCAGGAGGTAACTGGCGTAGGCGCGGTTGCGCAATTCCGACAGGCCTTCGCTCGGGCCGTTGGCCAGGTCGGTGAGGTACGCGTTGGAACGTTGCAGCAGGTCTTCCGGCACCGGCAGCCCGCGCTCCCTGGCTTCGATCAGGAAGTCGGTGGCGTACAGGCTGGCATACGGCGCCACATCCGGGTTGGCCGCCCACAAGCCGAAACCGCCG
>NZ_JACARK010001104.1:0-2140 GCF_013386655.1 Pseudomonas sp. K5002
CCTATCGACGCTTCCAGACCAACAGCTACGCGCCGCTGGCCGCGACCTGGGGCGTGGACAACCGCACCGTCACGCTGCGGGTGCCCGGCGGGCCGGCGTTTTCCCGGCATATCGAACACCGTATCTGCGGCGCCGACGCCAACCCGTACCTCGCGGCGGCCGCGATTCTGGCCGGTATCCACCGGGGCATCCGCGAACAGCGCGACCCCGGCGCGCCGGTGGAAGGCAACGGTTATGCCCAGGCCAAGGAGTTGCTGCCCACCGATTGGCTGACCACCTTGCGTGCGCTTGAAGGCTCGGTTTGGGCGCGTGAGGCGTTCGGCGGCGAATTCCTCGGCGTGTACCTGGCGGTCAAGCGGGCCGAATACCGTCAGTTCATGGGCGAGGTGGGCGAGCAGGATTGGCGCTGGTATCTGCACCAGGCCTGAAGATGAAGGCGCTGATCACAGACAGTTAACAGACAGGCAGCGGGCTGGATACTGGATCTGCATTAACGGCGAACAATCCTTCGACCTTTTTTTCACGAGACGGTGGTTAAGCTGCGAATGTCTGATCCATTAACAGAGTCGTGTGATGCCGTCGCAACCGCCGTCTTCCATCGAGATTGAATTTGCCGAACGCGCTGGCCAGCAGCATGCCCTGGTCTGCGCCGACACGCGTCCGCCGGGGCTGTTGCGGCGCCTGGGGTTGTGGCGCGATGAGCAATTGGTGCGCCGTGCACTGAAGATCGCCGGCGAGCCAGGGCTGATTCTCGACCTGGCGTGCGGCTCCGGGCGCTTTTGGCCGGTGCTGGCCGAGCACAGCAACCGGGTGATCCTGGCGTCGGACAATTCCCAGGACATGCTCGACCACGCACGTACCCACCACGCGCCGGGCTTGCTCAAGCGGATCAAGACCTTCCAGGGCTCGGCATTTTCCATCGGCCTTTCGGCCAACGCGGTGGACTGCATTTTTTGCCTGGAGTTGTTTCGCCATGTGCCAACGGCAGAAGGGCGCCTGGCCCTGCTCGGTGAGTTTCATCGGGTAAGCCGCGACACCGTAATCGTCTCGGTCAACAGCGACAGCGGCTACCGGGCGTTGCAGCCTGGCCCGGCGGCAGTTGCCAGCCACCGGGCGCAAGTGGAGGCGGAGTTTCGCCAGGCGGGTTTCAAGGTCCTCGGTCAACAGGAGTTCATGCCCGGCTCAGCCATGTGGCGGGTGTATGTCCTGCGTAAGAGAGGATAAGTACCGACTGTCGGACTATTCTTCAGCTCCTGTAAGAGTTTTCATGGCGGATGCTGTACTGCGAATGCTCGCAACTCCCTTTCGCGATATATACTGCGCGCCATTCTTCAAGGGAGAGCCGTGTGGCCATCGATATTCACTGGATCTGCGACAACGATAGCCTCGGCCAGCACTGCGCCGAATGGCAGCAGTTGCCATTCGTCGCCCTCGACACCGAATTCATGCGGGTCGACACTTTTTATCCCATTGCCGGGCTGATCCAGATCGGTGATGGCGTGCGCGCTTACCTGATCGACCCCCTGACCATCGACAACTGGCAACCCCTGGCCGCCTTGCTGGAGAACCCGGCGGTGATCAAGGTGGTACACGCTTGCAGCGAAGACCTGGAAGTGTTGCTGCGCCTGACCGGCAGCCTGCCGGTGCCGTTGTTCGACACGCAACTGGCGGCGGCCTACCTGAACCTCGGTTTCTCCATGGGCTATTCGCGGTTGGTGCAAGCCGTCCTCGATATCGAGTTGCCCAAGGGCGAGACCCGCTCCGACTGGTTGCAGCGGCCATTGTCCGAGACGCAAATCAGCTACGCCGCCGAAGACGCGGTGCACCTGGCAGAAGTCTACACACGCCTGCGCCCGAAGCTTTCCGACGACAAATACGCCTGGGTCCTGGAAGACGGTGCCGAACTGGTGGCCAACCTGCGCCGCGAAGTCGACCCGTACGAGGTTTATCGCGACGCCAAGCTCGCCTGGAAACTCTCCCGTGCCCAGCTCGCCGTATTGCGCGAACTGTGCGCCTGGCGCGAACAGCAGGCCCGTGCCCGTGACCTGCCGCGCAACCGGATCATCCGTGAGCACTCGTTATGGCCCCTGGCCAAATCCCAGCCGGATAACCTCGCCGCGCTGGGCAAGATCGAAGACAT
>NZ_JACARK010000111.1:0-2462 GCF_013386655.1 Pseudomonas sp. K5002
GTCAGTCAACAGAGATATCGACTGACCCACCGTCTTCGCGAGCAAGCCCGCTCCCACATTTTGAGAGGTGCCGTCTGTAGGACCATCGAAACTTTCTCCCGATCCTCACAGTCATCCAAAAACGGAGGTCACCACACAGTTAACCCACGGGAGTCATCATGGCCGCGATTCATATCGGCATTTCCGGCTGGCGCTACACGCCCTGGCGGGGGGATTTCTACCCCGAGGGCCTGACCCAGAAGCGCGAGCTGCAGTTTGCCTCACGGGCGGTCAACAGCATCGAGATCAACGGCTCGTTCTACGCGCTGCAAACACCCAAGCGCTACGCCGAGTGGTATGGCGACACGCCTGAAGGGTTTGTGTTCAGCGTCAAGGCGCCGCGCTATATCACGCATATCCTGCGGTTGCGGGAGGTGCACAAGCCGATGGCGAATTTCTTCGCCTCCGGGGTGCTGGAACTCAAGGAAAAGCTCGGGCCGATCCTCTGGCAGTTCCCGCCCAGTTTCAAATTCGACCCGCGGTTGTTTGAAGCCTTTCTCGCCGAATTACCCACTACTACCCAGCAGGCCGCCGCCCTCGCCCGCGAGCATGAGCCGCGCCTGAACGGCAAGGCGAGCCTGCAAGCCCACGGTAAAAAGCCGCTGCGCCATGCGGTGGAGATTCGCCACAAGAGTTTCGCCGTGCCGGAGTTTGTCGAGATGCTCGACAAGCATGGCGTGGCCCTGGTGGTGGCCGACACAGCCGGCAAGTGGCCCTACCTGGAAGACGTCACGGCCAACTTTGTGTACCTGCGCCTGCATGGGGACAAAGCGCTGTATGCCAGCGGCTATACGCCCGAAGCGCTCAAGCGCTGGGGCGATCGCATCGAACGCTGGAGCCACGGCAAACAACCCGCCGATGCACAGTTGATCGACCCGAAGCACAAACCCCGCGCCCGCAAGCAGCGCGAGGTGTTTTGCTACTTCGATAACGACATCAAGGTGCGCGCGCCCTTCGACGCGCGCCAATTACTGCAGCGTTTTGGCCTGGATCAGGCACTGGCCACCGAACCCGGCAAGTTGCCGGACACGGGGGTGCTGTCATGACCCATCCGGAACTGATGCCAACCACGCCCAGCGAAACCATCACCCGCTTCAGGGTGCTGACGGTCAATACCCACAAGGGCTTCACCGCGCTCAACCGGCGCTTCATCCTGCCCGAGTTGCGCGAGGCGATCCGCAGCGTGGCCGCCGACGTGGTGTTCCTCCAGGAAATCCACGGCACCCACGAGCGCCATCCCAAGCGCTACAGCAACTGGCCGAGCATGCCGCAGTACGAGTTCCTCGCCGACAGTATCTGGCCGCAATACGCCTACGGTCGCAACGCGGTGTATCCCCATGGCGACCACGGTAATGCGTTGCTGTCGAAATTCCAGATCATCCGCTACGACAATCTCGACATCTCCCAGAGCGGGCACGAAAGTCGCGGGCTGCTGCATTGCGTGCTGCGCTTGCCGGGCAACGTGCAGGACGTGCATGCCATCTGCGTGCACCTGGGGCTGCGGGAAGTCCATCGCCAGCAGCAACTGCGCCTGATCGCGCAGCGGGTCGCCGAGATTCCCGCCGACGCGCCGGTGATTGTCGCCGGTGATTTCAATGACTGGCGCCAGCGCGCCGATCTCGCCCACTGCGGGCTGCGGGAAGTGTTTATCGAAACCCACGGCAAGCCGGCCCGCACCTTCCCGGCGCGCCTGCCGCTGCTGCCGCTGGACCGCATCTATGTGCGCAACCTCAAGGTGCATCAGCCCCAAGTCCTGACCAGCCGCCCGTGGTCACACTTGTCGGACCATGCGCCGCTGTCGGTGGAGATCGAGCTATGAACAGCGCACCACTGGAAAAGGTCGCGGTGGAACACATCGCGACCGACCAACCGCCGGACGATGCCGTGGCCCGGGATCTGGATTACGGCTGGCAGAGCGGTAACCAGATCGAGTTGCTGGAGAACGGCGAGGCCTACTTTCCCAAAGTGTTCGAGGCGATGCGCCAGGCCCAGCGGGAGATCTTGCTGGAGACCTTTATCCTTTTCGAAGACAAGGTCGGCCACGAGCTCAAAGGCATTTTGATCGAGGCGGCGCAGCGTGGCGTCAAGGTCGTCGCCAGCCTCGATGGCTTTGGTTGTGGTGAGCTGACACCTGGGTTTCTCAGCGAATTGAGCCAGGCCGGCGTGACCGTGCAGATGTTCGACCCGGCGAGCAAGACATTGGGTTTTCGCACCAACTGGTTTCGCCGCTTGCACCGCAAGATTGTGGTGGTGGATGCCAGTGTGGCGTTTATCGGCGGGATCAATTTTTCGGCGGATCACCTGGGGGATTTCGGCCCCGAGGCCAAGCAGGATTATGCCGTGCAGGTGCAGGGCCCGGCAGTCGCCGACCTGCATCATTTCGCCCTCGCACAAAGTGGCCGGCGTGTGCGCAAGCGGCGCGG
>NZ_JACARK010001105.1:0-4293 GCF_013386655.1 Pseudomonas sp. K5002
GATCGCCCTGGCCGGTTTCCAGGGTGCTCATGTCCACCGGCTTGACGTCACGCACCACCCGCTCGGTTTGCCCGGGATCGCGGATCGGCGGCACGCTGTGCAGGTAGGCGGCCATGGCATGCAGGTCGCTAACGCTGAGGTAGCGGAAGCTGTTTTCCACGGCTTCGGCCATGCCGCCCGCCGCTTGGGCCTTGTCGGCGAGGTGACCGTTTTTCATGAAATTGACCAGGTCATCTTCGCTCCAGTCCCCCAGCCCGCTGACCTTGTCGGAGGTGATGTTGGGCGCGACCCAGCCACCCAGTTTCGCACCGGCCAGGTACTGGCTGTTGTCCTCGGCCATCAAGGCGTTACGTGGGGTGTGGCAGGCGCCGCAGTGGGCGAGGTTGTCCACCAGGTACTGGCCGCGACTGGTCTGTTCGGTGGCGCCAGGCTTGGGCACGAAACCCTGGCTGTCGAGGAACACCAGGTTCCAGCCGAACATCAGTTGGCGGATGTTGAACGGGAACGCCAGGTGCGTTTCCGGCACCGGCTGGTCCACGGCTTTGACGCCCTGTTGCAGGTACACGTACAAGGCGTGGATGTCGTCATCGCTCATGCCCTGGTAAGAGGTGTAGGGCATCGCCGGGTACAGGTGCTGGCCCTTGGCGTTGATGCCTTTGCGCAAGGCGTCCGCCAGTTGTTGCTCGGTGTAGTCGCCGATGCCGTAGGCCTTGGACGGGGTGATGTTGCTGGAGATGATCTTGCCCATGGGCGAGTCGATCACATACCCGCCGGCCAGCGGCGCGCCGCCATTCTCGGCGGTACGGTGGCAGGCTTCGCAGTCGCCGGCACGGGCGACATACGCACCTTTCTGGATCAGCGCGGCAGTGTCTTCAGCGGCAAACACCGGCAACGCGGTGAGCAGCAAGGCCAGCAATGGAAATTTAAGCAATCCCATGACCTAGACCTCCCGCGCAATGATGTCGGCCATACGGATACTCAGCGCCACGCCGGCCAGGGTCGGGTTGATGGTGCCGGAGGCCGGTATCACCCCGGTGGTGGCGAGAAACAGGTTGGCGTGGTCGTGGGTGCGGCACTCGTGGTTGACCACCGAATCCTTGGGGTTGGCGCCCATGATCACGGTGCCCATCAGGTGGTCGCGGTTCTGGTAGCCGGTGTTGTCTTCCACCACCGTGCCGCCCATCAGCTGCACGAAGTGCGCATAGTCTTCAGTGACACCGGCCTTGGCCGCCTTCACGTAGTCGCCCACCTCGTAGTTGACCACCAGCATCGGAATGCCCAGGGCGTCCTTGCGGGTGCGGCTCGGGCGCACAGTGTTGGTCTGCAATGGCAGGGTTTCATACACGGTAGAGACGTCGACCCAACGCGCCGCATCGTGGCGGATGCGTTCGTCCAGCTCCTTGCCGTACACGCCCTGGGCGATCAGCCGCTTGGCCACGGCAATGTTCGGCACGTTGTTG
Source organism: Pseudomonas sp. K5002 (assembly GCF_013386655.1). Classification (NCBI taxonomy): domain Bacteria; kingdom Pseudomonadati; phylum Pseudomonadota; class Gammaproteobacteria; order Pseudomonadales; family Pseudomonadaceae; genus Pseudomonas; species Pseudomonas sp. K5002. The sequence goes on from NZ_JACARK010001105.1 coordinate 1,461, forward strand.
GAGATCGAGTGTTTGACCGAGGCCCGCTCCTTGCGGAACTCGCCGTCGCGGCGGTTGAAAATCCCGCCCTGCTGCACCGCGCCGCGTCCCGGCCACAACGGCTCGTCGGCGATAAATTGCAGGCCCTGGCCGGTGTGGTCCATCAGGTTACGACCGACCTGGTCGGAGGAGTTGGCCACCTCGGAAATCAGCAGCAGCTTGGGGGTTTCCAGGCCGTGGGCGGCAACGATGAAGTACTTGGCAGTGAGCCGCACATCAGCGCCGGTGGAGCTGCGGTAATGGATGGCGACGATCTTGTCGTCCGCGCCTTTTTCCAGCTTGTAGGCGGTGGCGTCGGTGATCAGCTTGGCGCCGGCCTGTTCCGCATGGCGGGCGTGCACGTCGCCGCTGTACATCGCGCCAATGGGGCAGACCGGCATGCAGTTGTTGTTGCCGCTGCACGCCGGGCGCCCGTCGTAGGGTTCAGTGGCACGGCCATTGGGCTCATGGATAAAGTGATACCCCGCCGGTGCCATGCGTTCGCGCAGGCGCTGGAACAGGTAGGTATCACCTTCCGGCGCCATCGGGTACGGGCTTGAGCGTGGCGGGAAAGCGCCGCCGCCCTGCCCGCTCTGGTCCTGGGTGTCACTGCCGCATACGCCCAGGGCAATTTCCGCACGCACGTAATAGGGTTCCAGCTCGCTGTATTCCAGCGGCCAGTCGCGACCTACGCCGTAGAGCGTCTTGAGTTTCATATCGTTGGGCAAGTAACGCCAGCACGCTGCCGCCCAGTGCCAGGTGGTACCGCCCACCAGTTTCAACATGCCGGGGCGGAACTCGAAAGAACCGGTGTTCTCGATGTATTGCTCATCGTAAGAATGATGGGCCCACGGTTCATTCGGATAGGGTGAGTTGTAATTGCCCTTGTTCGACGAATTACGGAAGTTCTCGACTATCTTCCAGCGGGGAATATGTTCACCGGCTTCCAGAATAATCACTGACTTGCCGTGCCTGGCCAATTCAAATGCTGCGTTACTGCCTAATGCGCCGGAGCCAACCACAATGACATCGGCGTCAAAATCCTGATTCATAAAAGTGCCTTGTCTTAGTCGTTGGCCAGCGTGGCCGGAGGATTGACCCAGTAATTGGTTTTTCCCCGGGAGTACGTCGGGATCACCGTGGCGTCCGCGGTCGGCGCATAGGCCAGGGCGCCGGTGAAGGTGACCAGGCGCGTGCCGTCGGTGGCGCGCAGGGACACCGGCGTGCCGGTGTAGCCCAGGTACCAGGCGGAGACGATTTTTTGCGTCGTATCCTTGATCACCGGGTCGGCGTAGAACGGGCTGCCGGATAACTGGCCGACGTTGCGCAGGTGATGCTGGCCAACCTTGCTCCACAAGGCTTTGATCTTCTCGGGGAATGCAGGGTCGTTCCGGGTGCACTGGGCCAGGATGCGCAAGGACAAGGCGGCATCCAGGTTCGAGCGTTCGAGGAGGAACATCGACAGTTGGCGGAAGGATTCAATGTCGTCGCTGGCGGCGCTGCTGACTTCCTGCGCCAGCGCGGCACCTGCCCACAGCGGGGCAAACAGGCCAGCACCGGTCAAGGCTGCGCCTGAATACAGGAGTTTTCTTCGGGTTATCACGGGATATCTCCTCATGAGTCGAACAACTATCGGCGCACGGGCCTAGTTCGACTTCACTGCAAAAGGCTGAGTACTTCGTTCACGGAGGTTGAACGGACTTTAAGAGCCCTTTTTATAACTGCCAGGAGAACGCCAAGCTGTCGTGCAGCTTGTTAATGATGAGAATGAGCAACAACGCGACCGTCTATAACAGCCGCTTAAACACCGTACAGCAATTTATCCTGCAATAACATGAAACATCCATTTGGATGTTTGCTCAGTTGTGCAGGTAATCCGCGAGGGGATACTTCGCGCACAAGGCTTGAGCCTGCAAGCGCAGGGATTCCTGTGCATTCGGATCCAGGGTGAACTTGTGCTCGTTGAGGGGCGTGACCGCATCGAGTACCCGGCACACCAGTTCGACGACCTGCCGACATCCATCGGCGTCGAGCTGGCGTTGCGCCAGGGAGCCGGTGCCGATACACAACCCGCCAGCGACGAATGATGGTCGCGTCTCTCCCGGTGCGCGATGCTTGTCCACGATGATGCCGCACTGCTCCAGCGCCGCCTGGGCGATGGCGCCGGTGATGCCGTCACGCAAGCGAATCAGCACCGAGTGGTTTTCACTGCGCCCGCCCACCACCTCGTAGTCACAGGCCTGGAACGCGCTGGCCAGTTCGTCGGCCGTGGTGCGAATACGCGCCATCCAGGCGTCGAAATCCGCGGACATGGCGTAGCCGAACGCCGCCGCCTTTGCCGCGATCATGTTGAAGGCCGGTGCGCCCTGCATTCGTGGGAACACGGCTTGATCGAGGAGCCGGCTGAAGCTGGTCTTAAGGCCCGGCACCTTGGTTTCGGCGTCGCGACCGGAAAGGATCAGGCCGCCACGCGGGCCGCCCAGTTGTTTATGGGTGCACAGCGTAGTGACGTGGGCTGCGTCGATCGGGCTCGGATGGCGCCCGGTGGCGACCAGGCCGGCGATGGTCGAAATGTCCGCCAGCAGGATCGACCCGGCTTCGTCGGCAATCCCACGCAAGCGCGCGAAATCAATGGTGTGCGAGTAGGCCGTCGCCCCGCAGATGATCACGCGCGGGCGATGGGCCAGCGCCAGTGTGCGCACCTGGTCGTAGTCGATAACACCCTTGGAGGTAGTGCCGTACCTTAGCGCCTTGTAGTTCGCGCCGGTGAACGCGACGGGGCTGGCGTGGCTCAGATGCCCGCCGTGATCGGGGG
>NZ_JACARK010001106.1:0-3591 GCF_013386655.1 Pseudomonas sp. K5002
GGCTTTGTGCGCGGCGGCCTGTCCCTGGTGAACATCATGGCCTCGACGTTTTTTGGCGCGATCTCCGGCTCGTCGGTGGCCGATACGGCGTCTGTCGGTTCGGTGCTGATTCCGGAAATGGAACGCCAGGGCTATCCCCGTGAATTCGCCACCGCCGTCACCGTGAGCGGCTCGGTACAAGCCTTGCTGACGCCTCCCAGCCACAACTCGGTGCTCTACTCCCTGGCGGCGGGCGGCACCGTGTCCATCGCCTCGCTGTTCATGGCCGGCGTGGTCCCGGGCCTGCTGATGAGCGCCTGCCTGATGGTGCTGTGCCTGATCTTCGCGAAAAAGCGCAACTACCCCAAAGGCGAAGTGATCCCCCTGAAACAGGCACTGAAAATCTGCGCCGATGCACTGTGGGGCCTGATGGCCATGGTGATCATTCTTGGCGGGATTCTGTCGGGCATCTTCACCGCCACCGAGTCGGCGGCGATTGCGGTGTTGTGGGCGTTCTTCGTGACCATGTTCATCTACCGCGACTACAAATGGAGCGAGCTGCCCAAGCTGATGCACCGCACGGTGCGCACGATCTCCATCGTGATGATCCTGATCGCGTTCGCTGCCAGCTTCGGCTACATCATGACCCTGATGCAGATCCCGGCGAAGATCACCACGATGTTCCTGACCCTGTCGGACAACCGCTACGTGATCCTGATGTGCATCAACGCCATGCTGCTGTTGCTGGGCACGGTGATGGACATGGCGCCGCTGATTTTGATCCTCACGCCGATTTTGCTGCCGGTGATCCTGGGGATTGGCGTCGACCCGGTGCACTTCGGCATGATCATGCTGGTGAACCTGGGGATCGGCCTGATCACCCCGCCGGTGGGTGCGGTGTTGTTTGTGGGGGCGGCGGTGGGCAAAGTCAGCATCGAGAAGACCGTGAAGGCGTTGCTGCCGTTTTATGGCGTGCTGTTTTTGGTGCTGATGGCCGTGACCTACATTCCGGCGTTGTCGTTGTGGTTGCCCGGGCTGGTGTTATAAGCCCCACACTGCGTGTAGCGAGGGAGCTATTGTGGAGAGGGAGCTGCTGTGGCGAGGGAGCTTTCTGTGGCGAGGGAGCTTGCTCCCGCTGGAGTGCGAAGCGCTCCCGCTTTTTTTGGGGCCGCTCCGCAGCCCATAGGGAGCAAGCTCCCTCGCCACACAAGCATTCATCATTCAATAGGTCTGCTGACACTCATGATGCTTGAACTCGAAGACAACCTGACCCACCTGACGCTGGCGCCAGCGTTGGGCGGGAGTATCGTCAACTGGACAGTACGCAGCAGCGGCCAGCCGTTGCTACGCCACACCGATCGACAGGCGCTGGCCAGCGGCCTGCCGGGGAAGCTTGCGTGCTTCCCGCTGGCGCCCTGGTCGAACCGGGTTGCCGAAGGTGGCTTTGATAACCCATCAGGGTGGTTGGGACTTGAGCCCAACAGCCCGCTGGACCCGCTGCCAATTCATGGCAGTGCCTGGCAACAGGTGTGGCAGGTGGTCAGCCAGACGTCAGACGAAGTGGTGTTGCAACTGGACAGCAGCACACCCTTTGCGTATCGCGCCGAGCAGCGGGTTCAGTTGAAGGGCGGCAAGTTGAGCATCACCTTGCGCGTCACGCACCTGGCGGAAACGGCGACGTGGCATGGGCTGGGATTGCATCCGTATCTGCCCCGCAGGCCGGGCACGCAATTGCAGGCAAAGGCTTCGCAGGTATGGATGAGTGATGCGGCGAAATTACCGACAGGGCTGGCTGCCGTACCCGCCGAGTGGGATTTTCAACACCCAGAATCGTTGCCCGAGACACTGGTGGACAACGGTTTTTGCCCGTGGGATGGGCGCTGCGTCATCCAGCAGCCAGACCTGGGTTACACCCTGGAATGCCAGGCCACCGGCAGCGACTATTACCTGCTGTATTGCCCGCCGGGGCTGGATTTTTTCTGCTTCGAGCCGGTGAGCCATCCAGTGAATGCCCATCACCTGCCGGGCAGGCCGGGGTTGAAGCTGTTGGAACAAGGCCAGTCGGCAGAACTCAGTTTCAGCCTGCAATACAAAACCCTCTAACAACACAAAACCCATGTGGGAGCGGGCTTGCTCGCGAATGCGGTGGATCAGTCAACACATCTGCGACTGACACTCCGCATTCGCGAGCAAGCCCGCTCCCACATTTTTGATCTCCATTGTGTCTTAGGGAGGGGTGTTTTTCAGGCGCCCCGCCGTGTCGATACTCACCACCACCGATAACCCCGGTCGCAGCCGTTCACTCTGCTCCTGCCCCGGATCCACGGTAATCCGCACCGGCACCCGCTGGGCGATCTTGACGAAGTTACCGGTAGCATTGTCCGCCTGCAACAGGCTGAACTCCGACCCGGTCGCCGGGGAAATGCGCTGCACCGTGCCGTGAAACTTGCGGTGGTCCAGGGCATCCACGGTAAAGGTCACCGGCTGGCCAACCTGCACGTTGTCCATCTGGGTTTCTTTCATGTTGGCGATCACCCACAGCTGGTTCGGCACCAGCGCCATCAACTGCGCGCCGCTGTTGACGTAGGCCCCGAGGCGCACGCCAATCTGGCCCAGTTGCCCGTCACGCGGGGCGATGATCCGGGTGTTCGACAGGTCGATACGCGCCAGCTCCACTGCCGCATCGGCACTGGCCACCGCCGCCTCCAGCGAACCGCGATTGACGATCACTGTCTGCAAATCCTGCCGGGCGATTTCCAGGTTGGCCTGGGCCTGGGCCACGGCCGCAATGGTTTGCGCATTGGCGGCGCGGGTCACGTCCAGCTCGCGTTTGGACACCGACCCATCGCTGATCAACTCCTCATTGCGGCGCAAATCCGCGGTGCTTTTGCGGGCCTGGGCCTGGCTGTCCATCAAGGCCGCCTGACGCAGCTTGATGGTCGCCTCGGCGCTGTTGCGTTGCTGCACCACATTGGCCAGGGACGCCTGCTGCACCGCCAGTTGCGCCTGGGCCTGATCAAGGCGCTGCTTGTAGATACGGTCATCGAGGCGCACCAGCAAATCCCCGGCCTTGACGTACTGGAAGTCCGTCACCGGCACTTCATACACGTAGCCGCTGAGCTGCGGCCCGATGATCGTCACCTGGCCGCGCACCAGGGCGTTTTCGGTGGTTTCCACGGCGCTGCTGAAGGGCGGCAACTGCCAGGCGTAGAGCACGATCAGCACGCCGATAATCGCAATCGCGGCAAAGCCCATGGAAGAGATGATGCGCACCCGCAAGGAGCGCGGTTCGGTGGCCGGCATGCTCGGCGGCGCGGTGCCTTCCGGCGTGGAAGCGATGGCGTTGGTGGTGGTCGTCGTCGGTTCGGTCATGAAGAAAGTGCGCCGCTGGGTTGAACGGGAGGCGCTGCACTGGCGGCAGCTTTAGTGGTACTCATCAGCCAGAGGCTGCGGATAAAGATCCAGATCATGGTGAGTATGGCGATGATCGCGATCAGCATGAACACATCGTTGTAGGCCATCACATTCGCCTCGCGGGTGGCGGCCGTGGCCAGGCTGCGAATGCCCATGAGGTTGCGCAGCTCGGGGTCGGCGATCACCCCGCCATAGGCC
>NZ_JACARK010001107.1:0-1011 GCF_013386655.1 Pseudomonas sp. K5002
GGTGCAGCCCGCAGCGGTGGCGCGCGGGGCAAAACTCAAGGTGACCGCAGGGCCGGCGGCGAAGAACACCAGTTGGACTTTGCTGAAATCGAATTCATCGACTTCCCGCACCCGCACGTTCTTGCCACGAAACGGCACCGAATGCCCGGCCGACTCGCTGCTGGCCAACAGGTGCAGGCTGCCTACCGGGAAGTCCTGCTCTTCGAGGATCTGCACCAGGGTTTCGCCAACGGTGCCGGTGGCGCCGATCACGGCAATATCAAAGGTCTGGGTCATGGGGGCTGCCTCGGGCATTGCGGGGGGAGCGGCACTTTACCGGGTGGCTGGGGGTGAGGCAATTAACCTGGGGGTTGTGGTGTGGCTGATGGCCTCTTCGCGNNTTGCTCGCGAAGAGGCCCGAGCGCGCAATAAAAAACCCGCGCCTGTCACCAGAACGCGGGTTTCTTATTACCAGCAGCGATTACCGCTCCAGCAAGATCCGCAGCATGCGACGCAACGGCTCAGCCGCGCCCCACAGCAGTTGGTCGCCGACGGTGAACGCGCCCAGGTACTGCGTACCCATGTTCAGCTTGCGCAGACGGCCAACCGGCACATTCAGGGTACCGGTCACCTTGTTCGGGCTCAGTTCCTGGATGCTGATATCACGGTTGTTCGGCACCAGCTTGACCCAAGGGTTGTGCTGGCTGATCAGCCCTTCGATATCGGCGATCGGCACGTCTTTGTTCAGCTTGATGGTCAACGCCTGACTGTGGCAACGCATGGCGCCGATGCGCACGCAGATACCGTCCACCGGGATCGGGCTCTTGAAGCGACCAAGGATCTTGTTGGTCTCGGCCTGGGCCTTCCACTCTTCACGGCTCTGGCCGTTAGGCAGTTCCTTGTCGATCCACGGGATCAGGCTGCCGGCCAATGGCACACCGAAGTTCTCGGTCGGGTAGGCCTCGCTGCGCATGGCCTCGGCCACACGGCGGTCGATGTCGAGGATCGCGCTGGCCGGGTCAGCCAGTTGAT
>NZ_JACARK010001108.1:0-1691 GCF_013386655.1 Pseudomonas sp. K5002
AACCAATATCAGCCGTTACCAAAAAAACGGATATGTACTCCGAGCCAAAAGCCGGAACCCATTTCAACACCTCTTATGGTCATTTATGGAAAAGTCAAAGTATCGAAAAGCAGGATTGGCCCTGGTGTTGACCGTCGCAGCGGGCCTGATTATCTACACCGTGCAGGCCCCCGCAGACGCGCCGCAATACCTGACCGCCACCGCCGAACGCAGTGACATCGAAAACGCCGTCCTGGCCACCGGCCTGCTCGAAGGCGTCAAGCAGGTCGATGTCGGCGCCCAGGTTTCCGGCCAACTCAAATCCCTGAAGGTCAAGGTCGGCGACAAGGTCAAGAAGGGCCAATGGCTGGCCGAAATCGACCCGTTGATCCTGCAGAACACCCTGCGCAAAGCCCAGGTCGACGAAGAAAACCTCCAGGCCCAACGCCGCGCTACTGCGGCGCAACTCAAGGAAACCAAATCCGTCTACGAACGCTATCAGGGCCTGCAGGAGGACGAATCCGTGTCCCGCCAGGACTTCGAAACCGCCGAGTCCAATTACGAGGTACAGCGCGCCAACCTGATGTCCCTCGACGCCCAGATCAAAAGCGCCCACATCCAGATCGACACCGCCAAGATCAACCTGGCCTACACCCGCATCGTCGCGCCAATCGACGGCGATGTAGTGGGCATCGTCACCCAGGAAGGCCAGACCGTGATCGCCAGCCAACTGGCACCGGTGCTGCTCAAGCTCGCCGACCTGGACACCATGACCGTCAAGGCCCAAGTCTCCGAAGCGGACGTGATCCACATCAGTCCGGGCCAGCAGGTGTATTTCACCATCCTCGGCGAGGCCGACAAACGCTACTACGCCAAATTGCGCGGTACCGAACCTGCCCCGCAGAATTTCCTCGAAACCCAGACCGCCGGCACCCCCAAGCAAAACACCGCGGTGTTCTACAATGCGCTGTTCGACGTACCCAACCCCGACCACCGCCTGCGCATCGCCATGACCGCCCAGGTGCGCATCGTGCTCGACACCGCCAAGGCCGCACTGACCGTGCCGGTGGCCGCACTCGGCCCGCGCAATGCCGATGGCAGCTTCCCGGTGCGGGTGCTGGACGCCAAGGGCAAGGCCAACACGCGGCAGGTGCAGACGGGCATCAACAACAACGTCAAGGTGCAGATCCTCGATGGCCTGGCCGAAGGCGACAAGGTGGTGATCGGCGATCCATCGCCTGCCGTGGCGGGGGGCTGATTGATGACTCAGCCACTGCTGGAGCTTAAAGGCATCGTGCGCAGTTTCATGGCCGGTGACCGCGAATTCATTGCGCTCAAGGGCATCGACCTGACCATCCACGCCGGGGAAATGGTCGCGATCACCGGGGCCTCGGGTTCGGGTAAATCGACCCTGATGAACATCCTCGGTGGCCTCGACTACGCCACCGCCGGCAGCTACAAGATCAATGGCATCGAAACCCGCACCCTGGGGGATGAGCAACTGGCCGAGCTGCGCCGCGACTACTTCGGTTTTATCTTTCAGCGTTACCACTTGCTGGCGCACCTGAGCGCGTTGCACAACGTGGAAATGCCGGCGATTTATGCCGGTACGCCGGAAACCGCCAGGCATAGCCGCGCCGGTGAATTGCTGGCACGCCTGGGGTTGTCGGGGCATTTGACCCATCGCCCGAGCCAGCTGTCCGGCGGCCAGC
>NZ_JACARK010001109.1:0-1323 GCF_013386655.1 Pseudomonas sp. K5002
ACCACGTCTTTTTCATGCTGGCCGCGCGAGCCCGAGGCACCCGGGTCTTCGCCGCCGTGACCGGCATCGATGACCACGATAATGTCACGTTTGCCCGCCGGAGCCGGTGGCAGCGGCGGCAATTTGACCTGGGGTTGCGACTGGTTGACCGGCACCGCAGGTATCGTCGCGACGCTTGGAGTTGGCGCAGGCGGCGGCGCGGCATCGGCGGCGTTGTCGAACAGGTCGACCACCAGCCGGTTGCCATACTGCGCGTTGGGCGCCAGCACGAAGCTTTTCGGGGTCACGGCCTTTTTCAGGTCGATAACCACCCGCAGGTCGGTCGGCGTACGCTGGGCCGAGCGCATCGCGGTAATCGGGGTATTGGCCATGGCGACTTTCAACGGCGCGGCCAGGGTCGCACCGTTGATATCAATCACCAGGCGATCAGGCGCCGTGAGGGTGAAGACGCTGTGCTGAACCGGGCCAGACAGGTCGAATACCAGTCGCGTGTTATCCGGTGCCCGCCACAGGCGAACACTTTTCACCTGTGAGGCCGCCAGTGCATTGAAAGTCATTGCCGCAAGCAACACCCCTACGACAGTAACCAACGCGCGAAAGCGCATACCTAACCCCATCAATTATTTGAATTCCAATGCCAAGGCGGCGCACCACGACTCGCCGCGCGCGCTCTGGGACAACAACTTCAGCTGACGTCCTTGCTTATGCGGGGTAATGGTAATGGTCAGGTCCGGCTTTGGCAAAAAGCCTGTGCCTTTATCTGGCCACTCGATCAGGCACAAGGCGTCCTCATCGAAGTAATCACGAATGCCCATGTATTCCAGTTCTTCCGGGTCCACCAGGCGATACAGGTCGAAGTGGAACGCTCGTACGTCACCGATTTCGTAGGGTTCTACCAAGGTGAACGTAGGGCTTTTCACAGCACCCGCGTGCCCCAACCCGCGAATGATGCCCCGGGACAAGGTGGTTTTTCCGGCGCCGAGATCGCCTTCCAGAAAGATCAGCCCTGAGCCTTGAGTGACCCGGGCAATACGGTTGCCCAAGGCGACCATGGCGTCTTCATCAGGCAGGAAAAGAACTACTTCAGACACGGCGATTGCTCCTCCAGCAACTGACGAATGGCAGGAATCAGGTCACTGGCGGCGAGCCCGCGACCGTAGGTACCCTGGCGATCTCCGGCAGTGGCATGCAGCCAGACCGCCAGGCAGGCGGCATCAAATGCCGGCATGCCTTGCGCCAGCAAAGCACCGACCAGGCCGGCCAACACATCGCCCAGGCCAGCGGTCGCCATCGCAGGATGGCCCTGATCGCAGCGGGCAACCC
>NZ_JACARK010001110.1:0-4660 GCF_013386655.1 Pseudomonas sp. K5002
CGCGGCGGGCAAAATCACGGGGCGACGCCGGCTCAGCCAGGGAACCCACCAGGCCGACGACCTTGAGGTTGTCCGGGTCCAGCGGGCCTTCGACGGTGATGTCCAGTTGCCGGGCCAGTTGCACGTTGTTGCCGACCTCAGGGTGCAGGTCCAGCGGCAAGTGATAGGCCAGCAGGCTGATGTCGTGCTTGAGCAGGGTTTTCAGGCGGCGCTGCTTCATGCCGGTGATGCACGGGCTTTCGCCTTTCCAGAAATAACCGTGGTGCACCAGCACCAGGTCGGCCTGGGCTTCGACCGCCGCGTCCAGCAATGCCTGGCTGGCGGTCACGCCGCTGACGATGCGCAGCACTTGCGGACGGCCCTCGACCTGCAGGCCGTTGGGGCAGTAATCGGCGATTTTGGCACTATTAAGGTAGCGGTCCGCTTCCTCGACTAAGGTGCTCAGGGCAACGGCCATAAAAGACTCCTAAATATCCCGTTCAGAGGCGCTCACGGCCTCGTATAATGCGCGACATTATGGGCGCTCTCCCGCCCCCTGCAACCTGTCAGGATTTTTCTTCATGCTCAAGGCACTGCGTTTTTTTGGATGGCCATTGTTGGCTGGCGTGCTGATCGCGATGCTGATTATTCAGCGTTATCCACAACTGGTCGGCCTGCCGACCCTTGATGTCAACCTGCAACAGGCACCGCAAACCAGCGCGGTGGTACAAGGCCCGGTGACTTACGCCGATGCGGTGGTGATCGCCGCCCCCGCCGTAGTCAACCTGTACACCACCAAGGTCATCAACAAACCGGCGCACCCGCTGTTTGAAGACCCACAGTTTCGTCGCTATTTCGGCGACAACTCGCCCAAGCAGCGGCGCATGGAATCCAGCCTCGGCTCCGGTGTGATCATGAGCCCGGAAGGCTACATCCTCACCAACAACCACGTGACCACCGGCGCCGACCAGATTGTGGTGGCCCTGCGTGATGGCCGGGAAACCCTGGCCCGCGTGGTCGGCAGCGACCCGGAAACCGACCTCGCGGTGCTGAAAATCGATTTGAAAGGCCTGCCCTCGATCACCATCGGGCGCTCTGAAGGGCTGCGCGTAGGTGACGTGGCGCTGGCCATCGGCAACCCGTTCGGCGTCGGCCAGACCGTGACCATGGGCATCATCAGCGCCACCGGGCGTAACCAGTTGGGCCTCAACAGCTATGAAGACTTCATCCAGACCGACGCGGCGATCAACCCGGGCAACTCCGGCGGCGCGCTGGTGGATGCCAACGGCAACCTGACCGGCATCAACACCGCGATCTTCTCCAAGTCCGGCGGCTCCCAGGGCATCGGTTTCGCGATTCCGGTGAAGCTGGCCACTGAAGTGATGAAGTCGATCATCGAGCATGGCCAGGTGATTCGTGGCTGGCTGGGGATTGAAGTCCAGCCGCTGACCAAGGAACTGGCCGAATCGTTTGGCCTGACCGGGCGCCCTGGCATCGTGGTCGCCGGGATCTTCCGCGACGGCCCGGCGCAGAAAGCCGGCCTGCAACTGGGGGATGTGATCCTCAGCATCGACGGCGAGCCGGCCGGAGATGGTCGCAAGTCGATGAACCAGGTGGCGCGGATCAAACCCACCGACAAGGTGGCGATACAGGTGATGCGCAATGGCAAGGAAATCAAGCTGTCGGCGGAAATCGGCCTGCGTCCGCCGCCTGCACCGGTGAAAGAAGAGGAATAACGGCTTCGGGAGCCCGTTCGCGGGCTCCTGTTACCTAATATTTCAAAAGAAATTCATTCTCATTAGTCATGTTATATTGTTTCAATATCGCTATTGGAACGCTCTATCATGCCGTCTCGAAGATTTGCCCCGCTGGCGGGAATCGCCCTGGGTTTGCTGGTGGACCCGGCCTACGCCGAAGACACCGCCACCCTTGAACTGGAAGCCACCCGCATCACCAGCGAGGCGTACGAATCAGCCACCGGCCCGGTCAAGGGCTATCGCGCCACCCGCTCCGCCAGCGCCACAAAAACCGACACCGCCTTGCGGGATATCCCACAGTCCATCAGCGTGATTCCCGCTTCGGTACTCAACGACCTGGGCAGCACCAACGTCGAGCGTGCCCTTGAGTTTGCCGGCGGCGTGTCCAAACAGAACAACTTCGGCGGCCTGACGCTCTACGAATACAGCGTTCGCGGCTTCACCACGTCAGAGTTTTACGTGGACGGTTTCAGCGCCAACCGCGGTTACCCGAGCACGCCGGACGCGGCGAATATCGAGCGCATCGAGGTGCTCAAAGGCCCCGCCGCCAGCCTGTATGGCCGTGGTGACCCAGGCGGCACGGTGAATATCGTCAGCAAAAAGCCGCAGTCCGAGGCCTTCACCACACTGCAGACCAGCGCCGGCAGTTGGGACCGCTACCGCACCGCGCTGGACGTGAACACGCCGCTGGACAGCGAGGGCAACGTGTTATCGCGGGTCAACCTGGCGGTGGAAGACAACCACAGCTTCCGCAACCACGTTGAGGCCAAACGGGTCTTCGTCGCGCCCTCCATCAGTTGGCAACTGGACCCGGACACACACCTGCTGGTGGAAAGTGAATTCGTGCGTCACCGCTCCACTTTCGACCGCGGCATCGTCGCGCCCAACAACCGCTGGAGCGGCGTCTCCCGCTCGACCTTTCTCGGCGAGCCCGACGACGGCGATATCCGCAACCACAACAACCGCCTGCAAGCCAGCCTCGAGCATCACCTCAACGATGCCTGGCAACTGCGCCTGGCCAGCCATTACAAACAAGGCAGCCTGTGGGGCAACGCCTCGGAAAACCGCGCGCTGGATGCCGATGGCCACACCCTCAGCCGCCGCTACCGCGAGCGCTCCACCGGTTGGCATGACAGCATCATCCAGCTCGAACTGCGCGGTCGGTTCGACATCGGCAGTTGGCAGCACGAATTGCTGATCGGCACCGAGTACGAGGACTACCGCAAGAAAGAACGGGTGACCGCCATCGCCGGCGGCGATTACGCCATCGACATCTATGACCCGGTCTATGGCCAGCCCAAACCGAACGGCAAGCGCTCCGGCACTGACTTTTTCGAACAGGTGAAAAGCCAGGCGCTGAACCTGCAGGACCAGATCATCTTCACCGATCGCCTGCGCGGGATGATCGGCGCGCGGTTCGAACACTTCGAGCAGCGCACCGACGACTTCAGCCGCAACCATGCCAAAAGCCTTCAGACCCACGATGCCCTGACCCAACGCGCCGGCCTGCTCTACCAACTGACGCCTGAAGTGGGCCTGTTCGCCAACGCCTCCACCTCGTTCAAACCCAACAATGGCCTGGACGCCGGCGGCAAATCCTTCAAGCCGGAAGAAGGCGTGGGGTATGAAATCGGGATCAAGAGCGAGCTGTTCGACGACCGCCTGAGCACCACCCTCGCCGCCTTCCATATCGAGAAAGAAAATGTCCTGGCCCTGGACCCGGCTACCGACACACAGCGCGCCATGGGCAAGGCCCGCAGCCAGGGTTTTGACCTGCAACTGACCGGCCAGGTGACTGACGCCGTACGGGTGATCGGCGCCTTTGCCTACATCGACGCCGAAGTGACCAAAGGCGATAAAGACATCCCTGCGGGCAGCCGGATTCTCGGCGTAGCCAAACGCAGCGCCAGCTTGCTCGGCGTGTATGAATTCCAGGACGGCCTGCTGCGCGGCTCCGACCTCGGTGCGGCCTTTACCTACGTCGGCGACCGCTCCGGCGAAGCCGGCAAAAGCTTTGAATTACCGGCCTACCACACCGTCGATTTGCTGGCCCATTACAAGGCCAGCGACAACGTCACCGTGGGCCTGAACCTCAACAACCTGTTCGATGAAAAGTACTACGAGCGCTCCTACAGCAATTACTGGGTCAATCCCGGCGAGCCGCGCAACTTCACCGTCAGCCTGACCCTCAACCTGTAAAAGGACGTCTCCATGCAAGCCTTCAAATCCCTGGCCGTGCTCGGCCTGCTGTTTGCCACCCAAGTCTCGGCCCACGGACTGTGGACCGAACAACGGCGCGGCAATATCGAAGTGATCTACGGCCACGGCGCCGAAGACAACGCGCTCAAGGCGCAGAAAATCAGCGGCGCCTGGGCCTACGACGCCAGCGGCAAAATGATCCCGGTGACCGTGGAACGTCTGCCCGACCATGCGCGCCTGAAGCCGCTCAAATCGCCGGCTGTACTGGCGGTCGCCCTGGATAACGGGATGTGGTCACAGACGCCTGACAAGAAGTGGATCAACGAGGGCCGCAGCAAGGTGCCGGGGGCGATTGAGTCGACCCAGACCTTCAAGTACAGCCTGGCGATCTACCAGCCGGGGGCGAAGTTGCCGCAGCTGGATCAGATCAAGCTACTGATCTTGCCGGAAGTTGATCCGCTGACGGTCGGCCCGGGTAAATCACTGCCGGTACGGGTGCTGCTGGATGGCAAGCCGGCGGCAGGAGTCAAGCTGATCGGAGACTATCGCAACGCACCGAACACCCTGAGCACCGAGACCGATAAAGACGGTCGCGCCCAGGTGCTGGTGAGAAATGAAGGATTGAATGTGATTGCGGCGCAGGTGGAAATCCCGCTCAAAGACAATGCTGATGTCGCGACTCGCGGACTGTTCAGTTCCCTGACTTTCCTGGGCGAGCCGCATCA
>NZ_JACARK010001110.1:4780-4936 GCF_013386655.1 Pseudomonas sp. K5002
GCTCGCGAAAGCGGTGTTTCAGTCGCTATCTTCATTAACTGACCCACCGTCTTCGCGAGCAAGCCCGCTCCCACATTTAGTCCTCACTCGGCTTGATTACAGTGCAACCGGCGCTCTTTCCAGTTCCCTGACCTTCCTGGGCGAGCCGCATCACGA
>NZ_JACARK010001111.1:0-1439 GCF_013386655.1 Pseudomonas sp. K5002
GCTGACGGCTTCGCCAAAGGCGGCAAAGCTGCCGATCAGCCATAACGGCCGGAAGGCCTGGTGGCGCAGGATGTACAACGCGCGGTGACGGTGCGGGCCGTCGAGTACGGAAAAGGCGACCACGCAGATCGCCGAGAAGCAGGTGCCCACCACCAGCGCGTAGGCCAGCACCATCGCCAGGGATTTGCCGAGGGACGAGGGCAGTGCGTAACTCATGTAGACGGTGATCACCAACGCGATCAGCCACGGGCCGAGCTTGCGCAGGGCAAAGCGCAGCAGGTCCCAGGTCTTGGGGTGTTGCGGCAGTTCTTCGGTCAGGCCGAAGCGCTCGCGCACCCGGTGGCTGAGCCAGATCAGGATCGCGGCCAGCAGGCTCCAGAGCATCAGGATCATGGCAAAGGCAAAGATGATCGGCAGCCATTCGCTGGCCGGCAGCATCAGTGCGGTGAGTTCATCCTTGGCCTGGTCAAATTCGTTGGACCAGCGATTGAGCGGGCTGTCGGCACCGGAGAATTGTTGCTCCAGGCTCGACAGCGTGCCGCCGATCAAACCGAGCACACCCAGTTCGGCGGCGGGCTGGGCCTTTTGCGTGGTCTCACGGAGCTTTTTCAGGTCGCTCAGCAGCTTGGTGCGCTGCTGGTCGTTTTCCAGGGTCTTGATCACCTCGTCCAGGGACTGGCCCAACGGGACGTCGGCTTGCGGCTGGGTTTTGGTGTTGCTGCCCAGCAGCCCCGGCAGGCTCACGGCGTGGGCAGGCGCCATGGGCAGCAGGGTCAGCAGGCAGAAAAGCAGGCAACAGGGCAGGGCAAACAGACGGGCAAGCACGAGGCGGTCAACCTTAAAAACGACGAATTGACCGAGTGTACGAGGCCGTCATGTGCAATGCGAGTGAGATTGTCATTCGGC
Organism: Pseudomonas sp. K5002; assembly: GCF_013386655.1. Classification (NCBI taxonomy): domain Bacteria; kingdom Pseudomonadati; phylum Pseudomonadota; class Gammaproteobacteria; order Pseudomonadales; family Pseudomonadaceae; genus Pseudomonas; species Pseudomonas sp. K5002. Next base: position 907 of record NZ_JACARK010001111.1, read on the forward strand.
GAGTTTGGCGAGGATCTTGTAAACCACGGTGCCGAGGATCAGCAGCATGCCGATCCACATGCCGAACACACCGATGGGTTTGTCGCGGAAGTTGAAGCCGATGGCCAGGAGGATCATGCCGGTCAGGATGGGGATAAGCATGGAGTGGAAGGCGGACATGGTGATCATGGTGCGACGGCCTTGTCGGGTGGGAATAGGTATAAGTCTAGGTCGATTTCGCCAAGTGCGAGTTGATCCGTGTCAGAAACGCTACAAACCCCGGTTAATTTCTACATCCGATGGCTTTTTTTCGATTGGCCACGGTCAACATCCCTCAGGAACCTTAAACCCAGGAGCATTCATCCATGAGCACACCCAAGGCACTGTTGATTCTGCACGGCAAGCAAGCCCTCAACGAGCAGGTGCGGGCGGCGGTGCAGGGCAAGCGCGAGCAGGGCTGGGACCTGGCCGTACGGGTGACGTGGGAGGGTGGCGATGCCCAGCGGTTTGTCGATCAGGCCCTTGCCGATGGCTACACGCGGCTGATTGCCGGC
>NZ_JACARK010001112.1:0-1926 GCF_013386655.1 Pseudomonas sp. K5002
GGCTGTCTCTGGCGATCCATTGGCGCAGCTCGGCCTGCTCCTGATCGGTCAGGGCGCCGGCGTGCAGGCGCACCGCCCAATCGGCAGCCGCCTCGGTAATGCTGTGCTGTTGCGGACCCGGGCTATTCACGTGTGAATCTCGAATTTTTCGTTATATAACGCTGTGACGTCTGACCCCAGATTTGTCGGTAATTCATTCGTCGGACGGCCCCGCCTCACCTTCCTGCAAACGCTGCATGACATACGCCAGCGCCTTGGCCAGGTGCTTTTGCACTGAGCTGTCGCAAATGCCCAGGTGGCGCGCGACCTGGGCATGGGTCATGCCCTCGATCCGGTTGAGACGGAAAATCTGCCGGGTACGCTCCGGCAATTCCGCCAGTGCCTGCTTCAATGCCTGCCGCTGTTGCTGCGCCATCGCCTGAGCCTCCAACCCGGCCATTTCATCTTCAATCTCGGCCAGCGCCTCATGGGGCACGGAGTCGGTCTTGCGCCGCGCCTCCTGGCGGATATGGTCGATCAGCAGATTGCCGGCCGTGCGATAGAGATAGCCCTGGGAGTTGTCGATGCGCTCGCCGGCCGGCTTTTGCGCCAGGCGCAGGAAACTCTCCTGCACCAGGTCTGCGGCCAACTGCGGGTCCCGTACCTTGCGTGCGAGATACCCGCGCAGAGTATCGGCGTGCTTGAGAAACAGGCCTTTGAGATCCACGTCCGACAAACCGACTCCCTGGAATGTTAAGGAAACAGGCGGGCATCTTAAGCGTTGTCGAGAATGATTTTCAATTGATATCAACTCTGATCCACACAACGGTGGTTTTCATTCTGCGTTCGGTAATCGAACGGTTCCCACCCACGCGATTGACCAAATTAACCATTCAGTACATTTTATCGACCTACATAAAAACAACAGTGGAGAACCCTCTATGCCGCCCATCGTGCTGGTGCTGAACGGCCCCAACCTCAACTTGCTCGGCACTCGCGAGCCCGCCACTTATGGCCACGAAACCCTGGCCGACCTTGCCGCCCTGTGTGGCCGCAGCGCCGAGCAACTGGGCCTGAAAGTCGAATTCCGCCAGACCAACCACGAAGGCGAATTGCTGGACTGGATCCACGGCGCCCGCGCCCGTTGCGCCGGCATCGTGATCAACCCGGCAGCCTGGACCCACACTTCGGTGGCGATCCGCGACGCGCTGGTGGCCAGTGAAGTACCGGTGATCGAGGTGCACTTGTCCAACGTGCATGCCCGGGAAGCGTTCCGTCATCACTCGTTCGTGTCGCCGATTGCCAAGGCGGTGCTGGCCGGGTTTGGCAGCCACGGTTATCACCTCGCCCTCGAACATTTCAGCAAGACCTTGAAGGGATGAGCGCGGTGTCCAAACGTCGAATTCTGGCCGGCCTGATCGGCGCCGGCATCCAGGCTTCCCGCACCCCGGCCCTGCATGAGCATGAAGGCGATGCCCAGGGCCTGCGTTACCTCTATCGCCTGATCGACCTCGACCGGCTACAGGTGGATACCCGCGCCCTGCCCGACCTGTTGATGGCGGCCGAACAGATGAACTTCACCGGCTTGAACATCACCTACCCGTGCAAGCAGGCGATCCTGCCGTTGCTGGATGACCTGTCACCCGAGGCACGGGGCATCGGCGCGGTGAACACCGTGGTGCTTTGCGACGGTAAACGCATCGGCCACAACACCGACTGCCTGGGCTTTGCCGAAGGCTTTCGCCGGGGCTTGAGTGATGTGGCTCGCAAGTTCGTGGTGCAGATGGGCGCGGGCGGCGCCGGGGCGGCAGTGGCCCATGCGCTGCTGGGTGAAGGCGTGGAACGCTTGAGTATTTTCGACATGGACGCCGAACGTGCCCGCAGCCTGGCGGACAACCTCAACCAGCATTTCGGTGCCGGCCGGGCCCAGGCCGGCAATGACCTGGA
>NZ_JACARK010001113.1:0-1362 GCF_013386655.1 Pseudomonas sp. K5002
GAACAGGCGATGACCTCGGGCGTGGTGCCGCTGCCACCGGGCACCACGGCGGCGGCGGCCACCGCGATGATCGCGCTGTCTTACGGCATCACCTATATCTGGGGCACGGTCGGCATCATCCTGATCTGCAAATACCTGCCGCGCTGGTGGGGTGTGGATGCGCGCAAGGCGGCCAAGGCATTCGAGGTGGAGCACGGAGTGCCGAACGTCGACGATGCCGGGCTCAGTGGGTATCGGCCGTTTGACCTGCGGGCCTATCGCCTGGTGAACCCGGAGCTGGTGGGGCAGAGCATCGCGCAGTTTCGCCAGCGCTTTGCGTTGTACCAGATCGAGAACGTCGAGCGTGGTGAAGAGTTGCTTGGGGCTGAACCGACGCTGGTGTTGCAACTCGGCGATGTGATCGCCCTGGGCGGCAGCCTGGATGCGCTGACCGATCACATGGGCCTGATCGGGCCGGAAGTACCGGATGCCCGGGCGTTGAATATACCGCTGGATGAGGCGGTGATTCTGGTGACCCACAAGGATGCCGTGGGCAGGGCGCTCAAGGAATTCAGCCAGTCGCCGATTGCCGGGCAGGTGCAGTTGGTGGGGATTGAGCGGGGTGGTGCGCCGATTCCGGTGGGGCTGGAAACGCGGTTGCAGCGCCTGGATGTGATGCACTTGATTGGCTTGCGCAGTGCCATCGACAAGGCCACGGCGTTGCTGGGCAAGGCGGGGCGGGCGAGTACGGCGACGGATTTGCTGACGCTGTCGCTGGGTATGGTGCTGGGGTTGTTGATCGGGCTGATTCAGGTGCCGGCGTTCGGTGCGGCGGTGGGGCTGGGCAATGCGGGCGGGTTGCTGGTGTCGGGGATTATCGTCTCGTCGCTGGTGTCGCGGGTGCGGTTTTTCGGCAATACACCGAATGCGGCGCGCAACATTCTCGAGGACATGGGGTTGATATTCTTTGTCGCGATTGTGGGGGTGAATGCGGGGGCTAACCTGGTTTCGCAGATTAGCGCGATCATTGCGTTGAAGATCTTTTTGCTTGGGTTCGTGGCTTGTACGATTCCACCGTTTATTGTTTGGGCTGTGGGTTTTCATGTGTTCAAGATCAACCCGGCGATTCTCATGGGCGGTGTTGCGGGGGCGCGGAGTCACTCGGGGCCGGCGCGGGAGGCGGCCAAGGAAATTGATAGTACGGTGCCGTGGATTGGGTTCCCGGTGGCGTATGCGGTGTCGGGGATTTTGCTCACGGTGTTTGGGTATTTTGCCATGGTGCTGGCGCGGTAGCTGTATTGGGTACATATCCGTTGCTGCGGTAACGGCCACTTATGGTTCCGCTCTTACAGCGGGTCACTTTTGGCAAACGCCCGGAATGCC
>NZ_JACARK010001114.1:0-508 GCF_013386655.1 Pseudomonas sp. K5002
TCCTTGCGTAGAAATCACCCACCCCCTCCCTGGATAGCTCCCCGCCTTACCTGGCCCAAATCCTGCCTGCATCACTCCCACCCAGTCGCTACTGACTACGCGGACGACTCTTTTGAGCCCCGCCGCCCAATCCCCGCCCCCGATAATCAAGCATCCCCTTACCACCGCCGAGGCCTTCCCCCATGACGAGCCCATCCACCGAACAGGTCAGCCCCCAAACCCTGCGCAGAGTGATCATCGCCGCCGGCATCGGTAATTTCGTGGAGTGGTTCGACTTCGCCGTCTACGGCTTTCTCGCCACCACCATCGCCCAGCAATTCTTCCCCAGCGGTGACGCCAGCGCGGCGTTGCTGAAGACCTTTGCGGTGTTCGCGGTGGCCTTCGCCTTCCGGCCCCTGGGCGGGATTTTCTTTGGCATGCTCGGCGACCGGATCGGGCGCAAACGCACGCTGGCCATGACGATTTTGCTGATGGCGGGCGCCACCACGCTGATCGGCCTGCTGCCCAC
>NZ_JACARK010000112.1:0-17243 GCF_013386655.1 Pseudomonas sp. K5002
GGGCGGCCAGTGGCTGGTTCAATTCATGGGCGATGCCGGTGGACATCTGGCCGATGGCCGCGAGTTTGCCGGCCTGCACCAGTTCGTCCTGGGCCCGGCGCAAGGTTTCCTCGGCCTGGCGCCGCTCGCGAATCTGGCTCTTGAGCCGCTCGTTGCTGGCCCGCAGGTCGGTGGTGCGTTCGGCAATCCGTCGCTCCAGCTGGTTATTGGCTTCCTGCAGGGCTTCCCGGGCGGCGAGGCGGGTGGCAATCACCTTGCGGCGCTCGTTCCAGGCAATCAGCAGGAATGCCACCAGCGCAAAGGCTACGGCCACCAGGATGCCCTGGTTGATGGCGGCCCGGCGCAGGTCGTTCAGCGGGGTGAGCAGGGTGAAATTCCAGGGGGTGTCGTTCAGTGGGCGGGTCTGGGCCAGGTAGCTGACCTCATGCTCGTCGGCCACCACTTCGCTGTTGGCCGGGAAGGTCAATTTCTCGGTGCCTTCGTTGAGGCGTTCGCGGGCCAGTGGTTCCAGCTCGTTGAGCGTCGCCCAGTAGTATTGCAGGCTGTGGGCGAGGCGGTCCTTGGTGTCATCGCTCAATGGCCGCACGGACTTGAGGCGACGGGCCGGGTCGCTGGAGAGAATGATGATGCCGTTCTCGTCACTGACGAAGGCCTCCAGGCGCGCCCGCTGCCAGCGCTCTTCCAGCGCTTCCAGGCGTACCTTGACCACGGCGACGCCGATGATCTTGCCGTGCTCTTCCAGGCCATGGGCCAGGTAATAGCCGGGTTCGCCGTTGGTGCTGCCGATGCCGTAGAACCGGCCGGGCTGGCCGCGCACGGCATTCTGGAAATAGGCACGGAAGGACAGGTCTTCACCCTGGTAACTGTCGGCATCGCGCCAGTTACTGGTCGCCAGCACACGGCCGGTGGTGTCCATCACGTAGATCGCCCGGCTGCGACTGCGCCGGTTCAGGCCTTCGAGGTAGTCGTTGACGGTTTTGCGGGTTTCTTGATTCGGGTCGGCCAACAGCCTGGAGACGCTGGATTCCAGCTCCAGGAGACTGGGCAGGTAGGTGTATTTGCTGAGTTCGCTCTCGACGGTGCGGGCGTGCAATTCCAGTTGGCGTTCGCCGGTATCGCTGAGGGTGCGGATCCCATAGAACTCGCTGATCCAGAAGCCGACGTAACCCAGTCCGATCATCAGGGCGATGATCAGCGGCGGCAGGAACAATTGGCGAATCAGACGAGGCTTCACGGCAAGTGATGGCGGCGCGGCGCGAAAGAGGTTGGGGTCGCATTTCATCACAGATGCCTTGGGTCAACCAGTTGTGGTGAGTGGGGTTGCCCGACCCACCACAACAGGGCAGTGCTTAGTGCTGCAGGATTTTCTCGAGGAAGTGCTGCGCACGCTCGGAGCGGGCGCTGATGTCGCCGAAGAATTCCTCTTTCGGGCAGTCTTCGATGATCTTGCCGGCGTCCATGAAGATCACCCGGTCGGCTACCTTGCGGGCGAAACCCATTTCGTGGGTCACGCACATCATGGTCATGCCTTCCTGGGCCAGTTGCACCATCACGTCGAGCACTTCGTTGACCATTTCCGGGTCGAGGGCCGAGGTCGGTTCGTCGAACAGCATGACGATCGGGTCCATCGCCAGCGCACGGGCAATCGCCACACGCTGTTGCTGGCCGCCGGAAAGCTGGCCCGGGTGCTTGTGGGCGTGAGCCGACAGGCCGACGCGCTCCAGCAGTTGCAGGCCCTTCTTGGTGGCTTCTTCCTTGCTGCGGCCCAATACCTTGATCTGCGCGATGGTCAGGTTTTCGGTGATGGTCAGGTGCGGAAACAGCTCGAAGTGCTGGAACACCATGCCAACGCGCGAGCGCAGTTTCGGCAGGTTGGTCTTCGGGTCGGCAATGGAGGTGCCATCGACCACCACGTCGCCTTTCTGGAACGGTTCCAGGGCGTTGACGCACTTGATCAGGGTCGATTTGCCCGAGCCGGACGGCCCGCACACCACGATCACTTCGCCTTTTTTAACCTCGGTGCTGCAATCGGTCAGCACCTGGAAGTCGCCATACCACTTGTTGATATTCTTGATAGAGATCATACGGCAAACCTTTTTTGCAGACGCTTGACCAGCAGCGAGGCGGAAAAGCTGATGATGAAGTAGACGACACCGGCGAAGATCAGGAACTCATTGGAGCGGCCGATGATGTCGCCGTTGGAACGGGCGGAGTTGAGGAAGTCCACCAGGCCCACGGTGTAGACCAGCGAGGTGTCCTGGAACAGGATGATCGATTGTTGCAGCAGCAACGGGGTCATCTTGCGGAACGCCTGGGGCAGGATGATCAGGCGCATGGTCTGGCCGTAGGTCATGCCCATCGCTTGCGCCGCGGCCATCTGGCCCTTGGGGATCGACTGCACGCCGGCCCGCACGATTTCGCAGAAGTACGCCGCCTCGAACATCATGAAGGCCACGACGCAGGAGGTGAACGCACCGATCGGGGTGTCTTCGCCGGTGATCCAGCGCAGCACGAACGGCACCGCCAGGTAGAACCAGGTGATCACCAGCAGCAGCGGGATCGAGCGGAAGTAGTTCACGTAGGCGCCGGCCAGGCGCGACAGCAGTTTGCTGGACGACAGGCGCATCAGCGCGAGGATCGTACCCAGGATGATGCCGCCGACCACGCCCATGACCATCAACTGCAAGGTCATGACCATGCCGTTCCACAGGCCCGGGATGGCGGGGATGATGCCGCTGAAATCGAAGTCCATTATTTACCCCCCACGGAGATCAGGCCGGGCACGGCGACTTTCTTCTCGACCACGCGCATCAGCAGCATCAGGCTCATGTTCAGGGTGAAATAGATCAGCGTGGCCAGGGTGAAGGCCTCGAACAGGTTGGCCGAGAACTCGGCGGTCTGTTTGGTTTGCGCCAGCAGTTCCATCAAGCCGATCAGGGACGCCACGGAGGAGTTCTTGAAGACGTTGAGGAATTCCGAGGTAAGCGGCGGAATGATGATCCGGTAGGCCTGGGGCAGCAGCACGTTCCAGTAGATCTGCGGCAGCTTGAATCCCATGGCGCGTGCGGCGGATTCCTGGCCCCGTGGCAGCGCCTGGATGCCGGTACGCACTTGTTCGCACACCCGGGCAGCGGTGAACAGGCCCAGACACACGACAACGCTCAGGTAGGCCGAGGTGGTCGGGTTGAGGTCTTGTTTATACCAGTCCTGCAGGTTCTGCGGCAGCAGGTCGGGTATCAGGAAATACCAGATGAACAGCTGAACCAGCAGCGGTACGTTGCGAAACAGTTCCACGTAGCAGGTCGCGATGCCCGATACGATGCGGTTTGGCACGGTGCGCATGACGCCCAGAATGGACCCCAGCAGCAAGGCGATAATCCATGCCACGACGGCGATGGCAATGGTCCAGCCCAAGCCGGCGATGTACCAGTCGAGATAAGTCTCGCTGCCCACGCCGGTGGACTTGAAGAACACGCCCCAGTCCCAGTTGTAATTCATTAGGGTCTCCCCTCGAGATCGATCGATGTACAAGCACCCGCTTGGGGAAGATCCTTTCCCGCCCGACGGTGAACGCCAGGCACACGCGATCGGCTCGAAAACCGCCAGGTCGAGTGTTCCAAAATTAAAGCCAGCAGGTAGCAACAGACGCCTGAGGGAGGGTTGGCTCCCTCAGGACATAAGCTTAGTCAGGTATCAGATTTTTACGTCAGGCGCTGGCTTGTCGCTTGGGTTGGCGATCAGATCCTTGACCTTGTCGCTCATCGGGAAGTTGAGGTTCAGGCCTTTTGGTGGAATCGGGCTCTCGAACCACTTGCTGTAGATCTTGTTGATCTCGCCGGACTTGTACAGGCCGACGATCGCATCATCCACGGCCTTCTTGAAGGCTGGGTCGTCTTTGCGAACCATGCAGGCGTAGGCTTCGAAGGACTGTGGAGTACCGGTGATGACCCAGTCGTCCGGTTTCTTGGCCTTGGCTTCTTCACCGGCCAGCAGGGCGTCGTCCATCATGAAGGCAACGGCGCGGCCGCTTTCCAGCATCTGGAAGGATTCGCCGTGGTCCTTGGCGGAGATGACGTTCATGCCCATCTGCTTGTCGGCGTTCATCGCCTTGATGATGCGCTCGGACGTGGTGCCGGCGGTGGTCACGACGTTCTTGCCTTTCAGGTCGGCGAAATCGCTGTAGGACGGCTTGCCTTCCTTGTCTTTCTTGACCAGCAGGCGGGTGCCGATTTCGAAGATATTGACGGTGAAGTCAACCTGCTGGGCGCGCTCGGCGTTGTTGGTGGTGGAGCCGCACTCGATATCCGCGGTGCCGTTCTGGATCAGCGGGATACGGGTTTGCGAGGTGACCAGGTTGTACTTGGTCTTCAGGTCGGGTTTGTTCAGGTCTTTTTTCAGGGCTTCAACGATAGCCAGCTGAATGTCGTGGGAGTAGCCCACGGGTTTGCCCGAACCATCCGCGATATAGGAAAACGGAATGGAGCTGTCGCGGTGAGCGAGAGTGATCGTGCCGGAGTCGTTGATTTTCTTCAGTGTGCCGGTGAGTTCGGCGGCGAAAACTGGAGTGCTGATCAGAGCAGCAGCGATAGCTGCGCCCAGGATATGGGGAACGATGCGCATCAATACTTCCTCGACATTTGTTTTTTTTATGAGACCGGTTGGGACGGCCACGTTTTTATATAAACAGTACTGCGAAAGCCTGTGACGGCTCCTGAGGCGCCTCAGGCAATCGCCTACGAGTGTAGAGCATGAGTCGTGCCAGACCAGAAATAAAAGGTTAACCATATGATTTATATAGAGATTAACTTTGTGTTACGGGTTTTTTCTCCTGTTTTGGTCCGGCAAACCGAATAGGTTGAGCTATGGCGTTCGGAAAACCGAATGGCGGCGTGGGCCTGTATCGCCCATGAAAAAGCCCCGAGAGTGTGGCTCCCGGGGCTTTTGGGTGTGGCTCTGTCAGAACGTGTAGTCGGCCGACACCACTGCCGCGCGGCCATCGCCGGGCACTGCCCAACCGTTGTTGCGGATACGGGTGAGGTACTCCTTGTCGAACAGGTTGTTGATGTTCAGCTGCAGGTTCAACTGTTTGTTGACCTTGTAACCGAGCATCGCACGCTGCACCGCATAGCCGGGGGAAGTCGGCGAGTTGGCGGCGCTGACCAGGTACTGCTTGGTTTGCGCCGTGATGCCGTAGCCCACCTGGAAGTCGTAGGGCAGGTCGTACACCGTCCAGATGCTGGCTGCATGTTTGGGGGTGAAGGTCAGCGGCTCGCCTTTCTGCACGTCGATGCCGGTGGTCGCCAGGGTGTAATCGCTGGCGCTGCGCAGCACACGAGTGTTCAGGTAGGTGTAGTTGGCGAAGACTTTCCAGTGGTCAGTAAGTTGGCCGCTCAGGCCCAGCGCCACACCGTCTGCACGTGCCTTGCCGTCGAGGGTCTGGGTGCCGCTCAGGTTGCTCGGGTCATTGTCGGCGACTTTATAGTTGGTGCGGTCATTGCGGAAGATCGCGCCCGTCAGCGACAGGGCATTGTCGAGCAGGTCCCATTTGGTGCCGATCTCATAGCTGACGGCGGTTTCCGGGGAAACATCGCAGTTGTTGGTGGCGATGCTTGAGCTTTTGGCCGGGGTGTAGCAACCCCCATTGACGCTGGCCTGGGACGGCGTCTTGCTGTTGCCGTAGGCGATATAGAAGCTGCCGTTTTCCACCGGTTTGTAGACCAGCGCCAGGCGGTAGGAGGTCAGGTCATCCGCCTGGCCGTAGCGAGTGCCGGGCGTTTCCACGCCAGTGCTGGAATAGGCATTGGTCACCGAGCTGCCGGCGTTGTGCTCGTAACGCAGGCCGCCGTTGATTTCCCACTGTGGGTTGAGCTTGAGCGTGTCGAAGGCATAGGCGGCGCGGTTGTTCAGCGCGCCGTCAATGTGGGCGGCCCGGGTGAAGTTGACGGGGCCGGACCATTCGGAGTTCGGGTCGCTGTAGCTGACCGGTGGTGGGACGATGGTGCTGCCGTTGGCGTTGGTCAGCCATTTACCGGTATCCGCCTCGTATTCCTCGCGGCTGATGGCGATGCCGGTCACCAGCGTGTGGTCGATGAACCCGGTGCTGAAGTGGCTGGTGACGTCGGTCTGGTTGGTGAACATCTTGTTCTGGGTGTTGCGCTCGTTACCCAGTGAGCCGCCGCTTGGCTGGAAGTAGCCTGGCTGCAGGCCTGCGGCGCAAGGGGCGCCGGTGATCTGGGTGCCGCTGGCCAGACAGCCGGTCAATGCACCTTCGGGGCCTGAGGCGCGCAGGTCCTGGCGCACCCGCTCGACGCGGGTGAAGTTGCGCACGGACACGGCGTCGTTGAAGTCGTGTTCGAGCTTCAGGCTGAACGAGTCCGAGGTGATTTGCTGGTCATTGATGTTGTGGTAGCCGTAGTAGTCACTCCAACCCACGCCCGGCATGGGCTTGCCGTTGTAGATGGGGATACCGTATTGCGGTGTGTTGTCGTCTTTCTGGTGCTCATAACTGACGGTGACACGTGTCGGCGTGCCCAGGCCAAACGCGATGGAGGGCGCGATGCCCCAGCGTTCGTAATCTTCATAATCGCGGCCAGGCACGTCGTTACCATGGGCCATCAGGTTCAGGCGGAACGCGGTGGTGTCGTTCAGCGTCTGGTTGGTGTCCAGGGTGGTGCGCTTGTAGTTATCGGTGCCGATGCCCGCACTGATGGTGGTTTTGTCGCGTAATTCCGGCTGTTTGCTCACCAGGTTGATGGTGCCACCGACCGCGCCGGAGCCGGAATACACCGAACTTGCGCCGCTGACGACTTCGACCTGCTCCAGGTTGAACGGGTCGGTTCGGCTGTACTGCGCGCTGTCACGCACGCCGTCTACGTAGATGTCGCCGCTGGCGGAGAAGCCGCGCAGGTTGATGCTGTCGCCATACCCGCTGCCGCCTTCGCCGGCCCCGAAGGTGATCCCCGGCACGGTGCTGAGCACGTCGCGCAGGGTCAGCAGGTTCTGGTCATGAATGACTTCCTTGGGCACCACCGTGATGGTCTGCGGCGTGTCGCGCAGGGCCTCGGTGTACTTGGGGGAAGAAGGCGCCACAGGGTTGTAGACGCTCTGGCTCGGGGCCTGGCCTTCGATGCTGGTCGCGCCGAGTTGGATGACCCCTGTGTTGTCTTCTGGTGCGGGCTCCGCCGCGTAACTGAATCCTCCTTGCGCAGCCACTGCCAGGCCCACTGCCGACGCGAGCAAATGCCGCGATGAGAGGGGGGCAGAACTGATGCCGGTAGCCATTGAGTAATCTCTTGTTAGTGTTAGTGAGATGCGATCGTAATTGATAAGCGATCTCAAATGTAATACTTTGTAACCAAATAAATCATGAAACTTTTTGCGGTCCTTGATCGCTACTCGGGGCAGGAATGCAGAGCGCACAGCCAGGCAGCGAGCCCTCGGATATCGGTGATAACCCGCGTGCCTATGTGCGCTGGGTGATGCATGCGGCACAGCTGGGAGATGCCGACGCACAGGCGACCCTGGCCCAGCTGCTGCTCGACGGTCGTGGCGTGCAGAAGGATGAGGCGCTGGGGTTGAGCTGGTTTCGCATCGCTGCGCGGCAGCGTCACCCCATGGCGATCAACATGATCGGGCGCTGCCTGGAGAATGGCTGGGGCTGCGAGGTCGACTTGGAAGACAGTGCGCGGCATTACCGCAAGGCCGCCGATCTGGGGCTGGATTGGGGTTTGTATAACTACGGCCAGTTGCTGACGCGTGGCCGTGGTGTGGAGCGTGACCTTGTCGCGGCATATGAACTGTTCCGCCAGGCTGCGGCCAAGGGGCACGCCAAGTCGATGAACCTGTTGGGGCGGTTCCACCATGAAGGCGTGGTGGTGCCCAAGGATGTTCAACTGGCGCGCCAGTGGTATCAGCGCTCAGCCGAGGCCGGGGATTTCCGCGGGCAATACAACCATGCTGCGGAGCTGGCTCACGACGGCGACGAAGTGCAGGCCTGCCTATGGTTGGAGCGGGCTCTCGCGACGGCCACGCCAGGCTTTTTGCAGGCGGCTTATCCCGTGTTGCTGGGCTCTGCCTTCAGCGGGATTCGTGAAATGGGCCTGCGCTATCAGCGTCATCTGCAGGCATGAAAAAGCCCCTGGACCTTTCGGTGCAGGGGCTTTTTTACGTCGGGCTGATCAGGCCGCTTCGATCTTGCCGCGGTTGTGCTCAACCTTGGACAGGTAACGCTGCACGTTCTCCTGCTCCTGCGGCGTGGTGAACAGGCCCAGCTTGCTGCGGCGCCACAGGATGTCCTGGGGCTGAGTGGCCCATTCTTCAGCGCACAGGTAATCGACTTCGCGGGTGTACAGGCCGCCACCGAGGTGGTCACCCATGTCCGCCAGCGATTGCACGCCTTCCAGCAGGCGCCAGGTGCGGCTGCCGTAAGTGGTGGACCAGCGACGGGCAATCTCGCTCGGCACCCAGTCGTATTTGCTACGGATTGCATCGGCCAGGGCTTCTGGCGTGCTCATGTTTTCGCCGCCGGGCAGGGTGGCTGTAGCCGTCCAGCTTGGGCGCATCTGCGTGAAGTAAGGCGCCAGTTGTGCCATCGCCGATTCGGCCAGCTTGCGGTAGGTGGTCAGCTTGCCGCCGAACACCGACAGCAACGGCGCCTCGCCCGAGGTGCCGGACAGCGCCAGGGTGTAGTCGCGGGTCACGGCCGACGGGTTGTCGGACTCGTCGTTGCACAGCGGGCGCACGCCGGAATAGGTGTGCACGATGTCATCGCGGCTCAGTTGTTTCTTGAAGTGCGCGTTGACCACGTTGAGCATGTAGTCGGTTTCACCTTCGGTAATCGCCACTTTCGCCGGGTCGCCGGTGTATTCGCGGTCGGTGGTGCCGATGATGGTCAGGTGGTTCAGGTACGGAATGGTGAAGACGATACGCTGGTCTTCGTTCTGCAGGATGTGCGCGTGGGCGCCTTCATACAGCTTCGGTACGATCAGGTGGCTGCCCTGGATCAGACGGATGCCGTAGGGCGAATCCAGCTTCAAGTCATCCTTGATGAACTTGGCCACCCACGGGCCGGCGGCGTTCACCAGCGCTCGGGCGCGGATCGAGAACAGGCTGCCGTCGGCACGTTCCATGTTCATTTCCCACAGGCCTTTGCTGCGGTGTGCGCTGACGCAACGGGTCTGGGTGTGGATGTGCGCACCCTTTTCCCGCGCAGCCATGGCGTTGAGTACTACAAGGCGGGCGTCGTCGACCCAACAATCGGAGTATTCGAAGCCTTTGGTGATTTCGCTTTTCAGCGGGCTGTCGGGGCCGAACTTGAGACTCTTGGAGCCTTCGAGTTTTTCCCGCTTGCCCAGATGGTCATACAGGAACAGGCCGGCGCGAATCATCCATGCCGGACGCAGGTGCGGGCGGTGGGGCAATACAAAGCGCATCTGCTTGACGATGTGCGGGGCCTTGGCCAACAGCACCTCACGTTCAGCCAGGGCTTCGCGCACCAGGCGGAATTCGTAATGCTCCAGGTAACGCAGGCCACCGTGGATCAGCTTGCTGCTCGCGGAGGAAGTGTGGCTGGCCAGGTCGTCCTTTTCGCAAAGGAATACCGACAAACCGCGACCGGCTGCGTCTGCTGCAATCCCGACGCCATTGATCCCGCCACCGATAACGGCGACGTCATAGACTTCGGCAAGCGGTGGGGCAGGCAAGGTAGAAGGGTTCATCGGCTGGCCTCGCAATCTTTTTCGTATTGGAATTCGAACATAAATGTTCATTTGCGAAAATGGTAGCTTATAAACGCAGGTACAGCCAGCCCGCTTCGATTGAAAATACTGATCGAAGGGCGAACAAAGGAAAATTTGTGAACATCAGGGGGCAGGACACCCCCTGTATAGGCTTACACCACTTCCAGTCGAATCTTGTGCTGATTCAACAGTTGCACCAGTGCCGGGACCGGCTGCTGATCGGTGACTAAACAATCAATCAAACTGATGGGTCCCAGGCGAATCATGGCGTTGCGCCCGAATTTGCTGGAGTCCGCCGCCAGGATCACCTTGCGCGCATTGGCAATGATCGCCTGGGAAACCCGTACTTCCTGATAATCGAAGTCCAGAAGGCTGCCGTCTTCATCGATACCGCTGATGCCCACCAAGGCGAAATCGACCTTGAACTGGTTGATGAAATCAACGCTGGCCTGGCCTACCACACCGCCATCCCGGCGCACGTTGCCGCCGGTCAGGAGTACGTCGAAGTCGTCTTTGGCACTCAGCATCATGGCGACGTTGAGGTTATTGGTGATGATTTTCAGGTGGCTGTGGTTAAGCAGCGCACGCGCGATCGATTCGGTGGTGGTACCGATGTTGATAAACAGCGAGGCGTGATCGGGGATTTGCGCGGCGATGGCTTCGCCGATGCGCTGTTTTTCGTCGCGCATCTGGTCGGCACGCATGGCGTACGCGGTGTTTTCAACGCTGGAATCATAGGCTGCGCCGCCATGGTAGCGGCGCAACAGATTGGCTTCCGCCAGTTGATTGATATCGCGGCGGATGGTTTGCGGGGTGACAACGAAGAGCTGCGCCATTTCCTCGATACTCACATAGCCGCGTTCGCGAACCAGTTCGAGGATTTGTTGCTGGCGGGGAGGCAGATTCATGGTGCGTCCTTTGGGCTGCCGTAAAAAGTGGCCCATGATGACGCAGGAATCTGCTCCCTGCCAGTTACAACCCTATGCGCGTCCGGCGCTTGGCTTATTCAGCGCCTTCGTGGGGTTCCCAGTCGCGGGTGCGGCTGACTGCTTTCTGCCAGCCGGCGTAGAGTTTTTCCTTCGCCGCTTCTTCCAGCTGCGGTTCGAATTGACGCTCGATTACCGCCTTGCCACGCAGTTCGTCCAGGCTGCCCCAGAAACCGCACGCCAGGCCGGCCAGGTAGGCGGCGCCCAACGCGGTGGTTTCGCGCATTTGTGGGCGTTCAACCTGGGTACCGAGGATGTCGGCCTGGAACTGCATCAGGAAGTTGTTGGCGACCGCGCCACCGTCTACCCGCAGGGATTTGAGGCGTTCGCCGGAATCCTGCTGCATGGCATCGAGTACGTCGCGGGTCTGGTAGGCAATCGACTCCAGGGCTGCACGAATGATGTGATCCACGCGTACGCCACGGGTCAGTCCGAACAGCGCACCACGGGCATACGGGTCCCAGTACGGAGCGCCCAGGCCGGTGAAGGCTGGCACCAGGTACACGCCGTTGCTGTCTTTGACCTTGCCGGCGAAGTATTCGGTGTCGGTGGCATCGGCGATGATCTTCAGCTCGTCACGCAGCCATTGCACGGTGGAACCGCCGTTGAACACGGCGCCTTCCAGGGCGTAGGCCACTTCGCCACGCGGGCCGCAGGCGATGGTGGTGAGCATGCCGTGCTTGGATTTCACCGCCTTGTCGCCGGTGTTCATCAGCAGGAAGCAGCCGGTGCCGTAGGTGTTTTTCGCCTGGCCCGGTTCTACGCACATTTGGCCAAACAGCGCCGCCTGCTGGTCACCGGCGATACCGCCGATGGCGATACCGCTTTTGGTGCGACCGTAGATTTCCGAGGAAGACTTCACTTCCGGCAGCATTTCGCGCGGCACGTCGAGAATCTCCAGCATCTTCGAATCCCATTCCAGCGTGTGGATGTTGAAGAGCATGGTGCGCGAGGCGTTGGTGTAGTCGGTGACGTGGGTCTTGCCGCCGGTAAATTTCCAGATCAGCCAGCTGTCGATGGTGCCGAACAGCAGCTCGCCGTTACGCGCACGTTCGCGACTGCCTTCGACGTTGTCGAGGATCCACTTGAGCTTGGTGCCGGAGAAGTACGGGTCGGTGACCAGGCCGGTGGTGTCGTTGATGTATTGCTCGTGACCGTCGCGCTTGAGCTGCTGGCAGATCTCGGTGCTGCGGCGGCATTGCCAGACGATCGCGTTGTAGATCGGGCGGCCGGTGATTTTGTCCCATACCACGGTGGTTTCACGCTGGTTGGTGATACCGATTGCCGCGACCTGGTCATGGTGCAGGCCGGCTTGTGCCAGGGCCTCGACCATCACCGCGCTCTGGGTGGCGAAAATCTCCATCGGGTCATGTTCGACCCAGCCGGCTTGCGGGTAATGCTGGGTGAATTCACGCTGGGCGGTGCAGACCACGTTGGCGTCACGATCGAAGATGATCGCCCGGGAACTGGTGGTGCCCTGATCGAGGGCAATGATGTAGTTCTTATTCTGAATGTCGGTCATGTCGATTGCCTTGGACGGAGAATAGGGAAGTCAGTAAACAGCCTGGGCCGCAAAAGGGCAGTACGGTCCAGGCTATCGCATCAGGAAGTACGGGTTTTGGCGGTGGCAGCCGCTTCGGTTGCATCAGTTGTAGCAGGTGCGGCGCTGGGCAGGTGACGGGCAATCAGCCCGCGATAGGCGGCAGCACCGAGGCAGGCGCCGACAATCGGCGCAAAGATCGGAATCAGGAAGTAAGGAATGTCGCGCCCGCCAGTGAAAGCCATTTCACCCCAACCGGCGAAAAAGGTCATCAGCTTGGGGCCGAAGTCACGGGCCGGGTTCATCGCAAAGCCGGTCAGCGGGCCCATGGCACTGCCGATCACGGCAATCAGCAAACCAATCAGCAGCGGCGCCAACGGGCCGCGGGGCAGGCCGTTGTTGTCATCGGTCAGGGCCATGATCACACCCATCAGGATCGCGGTGATGACCATTTCCACCAGGAACGCCTGGGCCGTGCCCAGCAGCGGATGCGGGTAGGTGGAGAACACCGACGCCAGTTCCAGGCTGGCCTGGGTGCCGCGAATCATGTGGTGGGTTTGTTCGTAATCGAAAAACAGGTTGCTGTAGAGCGTGTAAACCAACGCGGCCGAACAGAAGGCCCCGGCGACCTGGGCGATGATGTAGAACGGCAGTTTGCGCTTGTCGAAATCGGCAAAGATGCAAAGGGCGATACTGACCGCCGGATTCAGGTGAGCCCCGGAAATACCGGCGCTCAGGTAGATCGCCATGCTGACGCCGATCCCCCAGATGATACTGATTTCCCACAACCCAAAGCTGGCACCCGCGACCTTGAGCGCAGCAACACATCCGGTACCGAAGAAGATCAGCAACGCAGTGCCCAGGAATTCGGCCATGCATTGACTTGAAAGTGAAGGCTGTTGAAGAGCAGTTGTCATGGAAAACCTCTGTTTTTGTTGTTGTCTGGCGTTTTGCCGCAACGGGCAATCGGCGATTTTCACCGTGGCGAGGATCCCCATCCTGTTCGCGGCTTACTGCTGTGAATCCGTAGGTGCATTCCTACAGTATTCGTAAACGAAAAAATATAGACAAGAATGACGGCTGTCAAAGGTCGAAAGTGAACGATCGGTCATTTTGTAATTATTGGTGTGATGAATGATCGTGCCGTGGGCCCGGGAAGCGGCAGGGAAGGTGCGCGTGAGCGCGTGGCAGAGGGCTTCGGACTAGAGCCTTTTGCTTGTTGTTGGCCTAGAATTGGCTGTCTGTTTTTTCACCTTTTTGCCAAGCCTGGAGCCCACATGACGCCCGCATTGGACCTGTTGAAAAAAGTTCGCGCCGAACATCGAATTCACAGTTACGAACATGACCCCAAGGCAGCGTCCTATGGTCTGGAGGCCGCGGAAAAATTGGGCCTGGACCCGGCGCAGGTGTTCAAGACCCTGCTGGCCAGCAGTGAAAAAGCCGAGCTGCTGGTGGCGGTTGTGCCGGTCGTCGGAAGTTTGGATTTAAAGGCGTTGGCGCAGGCGGCGGGGGTAAAAAAGGTCGAGATGGCAGACCCGGCAGCGGCGCAACGGGCCACCGGTTACTTGTTGGGCGGCATCAGCCCGCTGGGGCAGAAGAAACGCCTGCGCACCTTCATCGATGTGACGGCGCAGTCGTTTCCGACAATTTTTATCAGTGCGGGGAGAAGGGGGCTTGAGGTGGAGTTGGCAGCGACAGTGCTGGCCGAACACACCCAGGCCAAGTTCGCGGAAATTGGCCGGGCGTGATGCGTTGACGTCAGGAGGCGGTGCTGTAGCGTCGAACGCCTGACTCAACCTGAGGGATTTGTGCTGCGGTGCTGCCTGAGGCCTGGAACAACACCAGGTGCTCGGCTGCCACGCGAATGCCCACGTCGGCACCGACCAAGTGATCGGCGTGGCTGGGGAAGATCGACTCCAGCTGAGCGCCTGTCGGCAGCTGCAAGCGATACAGGGTCGACGCGCCGAGGAACGTCTTGCCGACAATCCGCGCCTTCAAGGCGCTGTCCGGTGCATAAACGATGTCGTCCGGGCGCAGCAACACATCCACCGCGCCGCCGGTTGGCCAAGTGTAGGCACGATTGCCGCGCAACTCCCCCAGTTCGGTGGTAACCGATTCCGGCGTGTTCAACTGCCCGCGAATGAAGTAACCCTGGCCAATGAAGCTGGCGACAAAGGGTGTCAGCGGTTCGTGATAGAGGTTGTAGGGCGTATCCCACTGCTCCAGGCGACCCTCCTTGAACACGCCGACATGGTCACTCACTGCGAAGGCTTCTTCCTGGTCGTGGGTCACCAGAATCGCACTGGTGCCCCGCGCCTTGAGGATATCGCGTACTTCGTGGCTGAGTTTGCGCCGCAGTTCGCCGTCGAGGTTGGAGAAGGGTTCGTCCAGCAGCAACAATTGCGGTTCCGGCGCCAGGGCGCGAGCCAGGGCGACGCGTTGCTGCTGGCCGCCCGAGAGTTCGTGGGGGAAGCGCTTGCCGAGGTTTTTCAGGTTCACCAGTTCCAGCAATTCAGCGACCACACGCTCTTTTTGCGGGTGCTTGCGAATGCCGAAGGCGATGTTGTCGGCCACGCTGAGGTGTGGAAACAGCGCGTAGTCCTGGAACACCATGCCGATCCGACGTTTCTCCGGAGCCAGTGTGAAACCGGCGCTGGAAATGACTTCGCCTGCCAGGCTGATCTCGCCTTCATGCACCGGCTCAAACCCGGCAATCGCTCGCAGAGTGGTGGTCTTGCCGCAGCCCGAGGAGCCCAGCAGGCAACCGATGTCGCCGGCGTTGAGGTGCAGATTGAGGTTCTGCACCACCCGTTGGTCTTGATAGCCGCATGCCAGATTGCGCAGGTTCAGCAGTAGTGGCTGGCTCATGTAGGACGGTACGCCGGCGCAACCAGAAACTCGAGCAGGGCTTTTTGTGCGTGCAGGCGGTTTTCCGCCTGGGCCCAGGCTACTGAACGTTGATCGTCCAGCAGGTCGAGACTGATTTCTTCGCCACGGTGGGCGGGCAGGCAGTGCATGAACAGCACGTCCGGCGCGGCCAGGTCGAGCAGGGCGCGGGTGACCTGGAACGGGGCGAAGAGCTTGAGGCGCTTGGCGGTTTCCTCTTCCTGGCCCATGGAGGTCCACACGTCGGTGCTCACCAGGTGTGCGCCGATGACCGCCTCACGCGGGTCGCGGACGATGGTCACGCGGTCGCCGGCCTGGGCCAGGAAACGTGCATCCGGCTCGTAGCCTTCAGGGCAGGCAACGCGCAATTTGAAGTCGAACTGAATCGCCGCTTCTATATAGCTGTTGCACATGTTGTTGCCGTCGCCGATCCAGGCCACGGTCTTGCC
Source organism: Pseudomonas sp. K5002 (assembly GCF_013386655.1). Lineage (NCBI taxonomy): Bacteria > Pseudomonadati > Pseudomonadota > Gammaproteobacteria > Pseudomonadales > Pseudomonadaceae > Pseudomonas > Pseudomonas sp. K5002. Next base: position 15,599 of record NZ_JACARK010000112.1, read on the forward strand.
CTGGATCGAGCCGCGCTGTTCGAGGAAGGTTTGCATGTCGGCCAGCAACTGGCAGGGGTGCAGGTCATCGGACAGGCCGTTGATCACGGGCACTCGGGAGTTGGCGGCAAATTCGGTCAGGGTGCTGTGGGCGAAGGTACGGATCATCACCGCATCCAGCATGCTCGACATCACGATCGCGCAATCGCTGATCGGCTCGCCACGGCCCAGTTGGGTATCGCGAGGTGACAGGAAGATAGCCTGGCCGCCGAGCTGAATCATGCCGGCTTCGAAAGACACGCGGGTACGGGTGGACGACTTCTCGAAAATCATCCCGAGCACGCGGTTTTTCAAAGGCTCGAACAGTACGCCGCGGTTACGCAGGTCTTTAAGCTCAATGCCTCGACGGAGCACGCTGACCAGCTCTTCGGGCGTGCAATCCATCAGGGAGAGAAAGTGCCTTGCGCTCATCATTAACTACCTTTTTGCAACAGACCGCAGATACTCAAAGCCTGGTTTATTTTGAAAACGGGCGAGACCTGCGGCGAAAGCCGCACGGGGCGACGAAATAGGGGAAGGCGCGATCTTATAATTAAATGTCGCGTCTTACCAATAGGGCTACAGTTTTTAGGGGAGTTCAAGGACGCGGGGAGGGCGCTTTTGAAGCCTGTTTCCTGACAGCAGCGGGTCATTTGTACACTGGCGCTGCGCCACATTGCAATGCGTGAGGGCGGGCTGAGGCCGGGCTGCGTCGGTTTCAGCGGGCTGCCGAAGGCTTCTGAAACATTTCCTGATGTTTCCTCATGGCCTGGCCTGATGCCCCTGGATTCACACGACGAACGTTGCTGGCGCTGCTGCCCCGGGCGGGCCATAGTTTTCGTCCGAAGCGCCTAGCCCACAATAAAAGATACTGGCCATGACCAAGACTCTCCACCACCGTGCCTGCCATCTGTGCGAAGCCATCTGCGGCCTCACACTGGAGACCACCCAGGGCGAAGACGCAAGCCTGGCGATCACCTCGATCAAGGGCGACCCCCTGGATACGTTCAGCCGTGGCCATATCTGCCCCAAGGCCGTGGCCCTGCAAGACATCCAGAATGACCCGGACCGCCTGCACCAGCCCATGTTGCGAGTGGGCAGCGAATGGCAGCCGATCCCGTGGGAAGACGCCTTTGTACTTGTAGCCGAGCGCCTGGCCGCGATTCAGACGCGTCACGGGCAGAATGCTGTGGCGGTGTACCAGGGCAATCCGAGCGTGCACAACTATGGCCTGATGACCCACAGCAACTACTTCCTTGGCCAGCTGAAGACCCGCAATCGTTTTTCCGCCACCTCGGTGGACCAGTTACCCCACCACCTCACCAGCCACCTGATGTACGGCCACGGCCTGTTGCTGCCGATCCCGGACATCGACCATACCGATTTCATGCTGATCCTCGGCGGCAACCCGTTGGCGTCCAACGGCAGCATCATGACCGTGCCGGATGTGGAGAAACGCCTGAAGGCCATCCAGGCTCGCGGCGGCAAAGTCGTGGTGGTTGATCCGCGCCGCAGCGAGACGGCGGCGATGGCCGACCAGCATCTGTTCGTGCGCCCGGGCGGTGATGCGGCGTTGTTGTTCGGATTGCTCAATACACTGTTTGCCGAGAACCTGACCCGTGACAGT